>NZ_AGBG01000045.1:0-10073 GCF_000225005.1 Ectothiorhodospira sp. PHS-1
CTTCAGTCCCATGGACCGACCATACTCGCGGCAGGCCGCCAGGGCGGCCTCATCCGGGGCAAATCGCACAAACACCCCCTCCCCCTGCATCTTCAGCTTCAACTGCTCCAGACTGGACGGAATGATCCTGGCCGCCTCTCCGCTCCAGCCATAGGAACCAAAGGCACCGCAGAGCTTGCCCTTGTCCCGCACCGGATTGATCACCGCAAACAGCTTGTATACCGGCAACAGGATGTTCTGGTTGATGGTGGGACAGCCCACCACCACCGCCTGGCAGCGGGCCATGTGCTCTTCCATCTCGCCCAGGGCCATCGTCTCGATATCCGCCACCTGCACCTGGAACTCACCGGCACTACCGAGCCCCTCGGCGATGGCCCGGGCCATGGCTTCGGTATTGTGGTGGGCCGACACATAGGGCACGAACACATAGTCCTGATACGGATACTGCAATGCCCGGCGCGCGTGAACCTCGGTCAGATCCACCCACTTGCGCCAGTCGGACATCAGCAACGGCCCATGCCCCGGAAGTATCCCCCGCACATCCAGTCCCCGCACCTGCTCAATGGCCTTGAGCATGAAACGGGAAAACGGCTTGAGGATGACGTCAAAGTAGTACTGGAAGGCTTCGCTGAAATCCCCCACCCGGTCATCGAGCATGGCCGCATGGGCGTAATGGCAACCGAAGGAATCACAGGAAAACAGCAACCCATCCTCCCGCAGGTAGGTGTACATGGTGTCCGGCCAGTGCAGATGGGGCGCGGCCACGAACTGCAGAGTCTTGTTGCCCAGATCCAGCGTGTCGCCGCCCTTCACCACCTGGTGGGGGAAATCACGCCCCAGGAACTCACGCAGATACCCGATCCCCAGCCGGCTGGCCACCACCGTGGCATTGGGGGCCAGCTCCAGCAGACGGTCCAGACAGCCGCTGTGATCCGGTTCGGTATGGTTGAAGACGATGTAATCGATCAGCGCCGGGTCGATGACCTGACGGATCTTCTCCACATAAACATCGAAAAAGTCCGCCTTGACCGCGTCCACCAGCACCTTCTTGTCCGCATTGATCAGATACGCGTTGTAGGTCGTGCCATGTTCCGTGGTCATGACCACATCGAAGGTGACGATGTCATGATCCAGCACACCGACCCAGTGGACATCGGGACACACCTCAATGCCGGCACGATCCTGCCGCTCTTCACACGCTGTTTTCATCCCACCTTCCTTATTCAGGCTTTGCCAACCCGCCATCATAGCAGCCGAAAGACAAAATTTAGACTTACCCTAAATCATTCCCGATACGCCCGACGGAAAAACCTTCCAGAGCGGATCATGGCCGCTCAGGATCTGGCCATCCCCTCCGGCGTGGAGGATTTCCCGTCTGAAACCCGCCCTTCGCTGCCTACACTGGGCACAGACATTCAGCCTGTGCCGTCTCGGCAGGGGCGCTTTCCAGGCGCAAAGAGGAGAACCATGGCCAGCACTCCCGACCCGAAGCCCAAAGCACGCAGAACTCAAGGCAAGAAAACCGTCGCCCGCGGGAAATCCACTCCCCCCCGCTCATCCAGCATCGACAGCGGCGACATCTCCCCGGATCTCAGCCAGCGCGGCATCCAGCAGTTCGAAGCCCGGGAATCCACCCAGTGCGCCCAGTTCAAATTGGAGTCGGTGCTGCTGGATCTGGGCCGCAAGGGCAAAAAACGTAAGCAGCACACCTCGGAACCCAAGGAACTGGAACGCCTGGCCACCGGTCTGACGGCCATCGTGGACGGTGCCGCGCCCGACGATCTGGCTTTGCTGCGACGCGCCCTCTGGCATCACGAACGAAGCCAGGGGGCGCCGCCGGGCAGCGGCGGTGACGATGCCCTGGCCAGCAACTGGCGCGAAGGCGGTTACCCCTATCGAAACCGACTACGCCGCAAGAGCTATGAAAAGCAGAAATACGACCTGCAGGTGGAACTGCTCAAGCTCCAGCACTGGGTCAAGGAAACCGGCAGTCGCGTGGTCATCCTGTTTGAAGGCCGCGATGCCGCCGGCAAGGGCGGCACCATCAAACGCTTCATGGAGCACCTCAATCCCCGCGGTGCCCGCGTGGTGGCCCTGGAAAAGCCCACAGACATCGAGGCCGGTCAGTGGTACTTCCAGCGCTACATCCAGCACCTGCCCACCCGGGGCGAGATCGTCCTGTTCGACCGGTCCTGGTACAACCGGGCCGGAGTGGAGCGAGTGATGGGCTTTTGCAGCGACGAGGAATACAACGAATTCATCCGCCAGGTACCGGAATTCGAGCGCAATCTGGTGCGCTCGGGCATCCACCTGATCAAGTTCTGGTTCTCGGTCAGCCGGGAAGAACAGCGCCGCCGGTTCAAGGAACGGGAAGTCCATCCCCTGAAGCAATGGAAGCTCAGCCCCGTGGACCGCGCCTCCCTGGACAAGTGGGATGACTACACCCGGGCCAAGGAAGCCATGTTCTTCTACACCGACACGGCGGAATCCCCCTGGATCGTGGTCAAGTCCGACTGCAAGAAGCGGGCGCGGCTCAACGCCATGCGTCATGTCCTGCACCACCTCCCCTATCAAAACAAGGACGTCAAGCGCCTGGGCCTGGTCGACCCCCTCATCCTCGGCCGCGCCAGCATCAGCGACGACATCGAAGACCGAGACAGCATCGACATGGTGAAAAGGATCTGGCAAGGCGCCTGATCCGCAATACCCCACCCCTACCCCTCATCCCCGCCCGTCTCCCCCGAGGGGGAGACGGGCGCGTCTGTCGCTGACCTGGTTCTTTCAGCCTAAAACCCGACCATTCCGATCAACGGAACAATTCCCCTCCCGAATGGAAAACACACCATTTCGGATTTGATTTAACTTGACTCCTGCCTGACGCGCAAAAAACCGATACCCGGTCACGCCGTCAGGCCGGACAGGCACGTCCGTCCCAAGCCACTCGCAACCCGCGACACCGCTCAAGGCACGGTCATGACCCTCGTCCGCCCTCGCCCCATCCATCGGGATGCCGTCCGCATCACACTCATCGCCTTGCTGATACCGACACTGCTAACGGCCTGCGGTGGCGGCGGCGGCGGCAAAAACGTCCGCCCCGACCCGAATCAGGGCAGCGGCAGCCCCACACCGGTACAGCAGAACGACAGCGCCCCACCCGCCACCCGACTCAACGAAGGAGAAGTCCTCGTCGCCGTCGCCGACACCGGCCTGCGTCACACTCACCAGGAACTCACCGACCGGATCCTCCATCGCTACGATGCCGTACAGAACCACACAGGACACAACGGCTCGGACACCACCACCGCCGACCAGGATCAGTCCCGGGTACTTCCCATCAACCCCCACGGCACCGCTGTCGCCGGCATCATCGCCGGGCATCGCACCGGCAACGCCCCGATGGCCCGTCTCATGGACATCCGGATCTCGAACACCGAGGACGGCAACACCACCCGCAACATCATCCTCCACGGCCTGGAACATGCCGCCACCCGGCAGGCAGGCGTCTTCAACCTCAGTTACAACGCCAACCTCACCCATGTGCCCAACCGGGACAGTGCCATCCGCCAGGCCGCGGACAACGACGTGATCCTGGTGGAAAGCGCCGGCAACAGCAGTACTTCGGTCCAACCCCTGCAGGCCGGCTCCGCGCTCTACCACCAGTACCTCATCGTCGGCGCCCTCAATGCCGCCCGCAACGATCGCGCCGACTTCAGCAATCACCCCGGAGACCATGCCGCAACCCAGGCACGCTACCTGCTGGCCCCCGGCGAACGCATCCGTACCGCCCACAGCAGCACCGACCAGGCCTATACCCAGTTCACCGGCACCTCGGCCGCCGCCCCGGCCGTGTCCGCGGCCGCCGCCACCCTGCGCGCCCACTGGCCGCATCTGGATGCCGCCACCCTCACCCAGCACCTGCTGGACACGGCCGACCGGCACTTCAGCCCCCTCTACGGTGACCCCCGCTGCGGCACCAGCGGCAACGTGGATTGTGGTCTCTATCACTATGGCCAGGGTCGCCTGGACCTGGACACCGCCCTGGCCCCCAAGGGAGAGCTACAGCTTGCCATGGGCACCCGGGTGGACGCCGCCGAAGGCCGCTCAACTCCTGGCCAGACCCATCTGCAACTGCCGGCCGCCTTCGGCGACGCCCGCCTGCCACCCCGGGCACTGTCGCAAGTGGCCGGGTTCGACGCCCTGGGCCGCGACTACCTGATGGATCTCTCTCCCGGTCTGCGCACGCCCGTCGCCCCCTATCGCACACTGCACCGACGCCTCCAGCAGGGCATTGGGTCAGCGGCGCACACCCGGGTCCGACACCACACCCACGACGGCAGCCTGCAGGCCCGGGCCGACTACGATGCCGACGGTCTGCCGATCAGCATGCAACTGGCCTGGAACGGACCTCACGGCGGAATCACCGGCTACCAGTTCACCGCCGGCAACCCGCCCCCCGGCCACCCGGCCGAACACATGCCCCTGCTGGCCTACAGCGGCGGTACCTACTGGCTTGTTGAAGACGAGACCCTCACCGGCCTGAGCGGCCATTACCGCCTGAGCGAGCGCATCACCCTGAGTGCCGACTACGGCGGGTCCGGCGACGCAACCCAGCTCAACCCTCACGGCGCCCTGCAGCGTCTGGACACCCGTCTGGCCCTGCAACTGCACGACCGCCTCACCTGGCATCTGGGCAGCGCCCGGGTCACCGAGCAGGATCGTCTCATGGGCAGTACCGGCAGCGGCGCCCTGCACACCCGTGGCACCCACGTCACCCACTTCCTCTACAGCCGCATCGAAGCCGATTTCACCCCACAACTGAGTCTGTTCGCCGAATTCGAGCAAGGGCGGGGTGACCGCAGCCACCCACATGGCCTGATACACCGTCTGGAAGGCATGACCCTGCGCCAGGCGGCGGTGGGTCTGACACTGCGTCGGGAGGATACCCAATGGGTGCTGATGTACCACGAACCGCTACGGGTACATCAGGCCCGAGCCCACCTGCGCATCCCCGGCGGGCGCACCATGGACGGTCGGATCCTGTTCGACGACCTCACTGCGGATCTCACCCCCGACGGCCGTCAGCGCAACCTGGAACTGGGCCTACGCCATCCTCTTGGCGCCCACAGCATCCTCCAGGCCCACCTCGTCCACATCCGCGAACCCGGCCACCGCACCGACGCCCCCTCCGACACCCTGGGAGCAATCAGCTACCAGCGCAGATATTGAAACTGCGCCACGAGTGCCCACTCCCACAGGGCTTCCGGGTGATGGGGCTGCTGCATCGTGCCGTTCCCTCATCCCCGGCCCACCTCAAACGCCACGATCTGCCGCTGCTCACTGGAGAACTCCACCCCGATCAGGTGGATCGGCTTGCCGGTGGACCGGTACTTGTCGGCATAGCCCCTGGCCTTGATCTGCGCCAGCGCCCTGCCCTCGGGGAGTTGTTCCACCACCTTGAATTCGAACAGGTAGATGTGGCCACCGAAGTCGACGGTCATGTCCACCTTGCCGTGGTGGCTGGCATCTTCCACCGTGACCTGGACCCCCAGCGCAGCAAAATGGCTGTAGAAGACGCTGGCGTAGTGGCCTTCGTACCGGGCAATCGGGTTGTTGCGGTACCAGTCGTGAGGCAGGCCGGCGTAGAGGGCCTTCATGTGGGCTTCGAGGCCGGCCATGTCGGCCGCCTTCAGCAGGCGCGGCAAGCGGATGACCACATCATCGAAGATGGCGTGACTGACGCCCAGTGCGGGTAACAAGGCCTCATTGAGGCTGATTTCCACCTCCTGGTTGGGCAGGCCCAGTTCATAGAGCGGGCGGTTGGGCACTTCTTCGTGGATGCCTTTCAGGGTCAGGTAGCCCGTCTGAAACAGCAGGGCATCGGTGGAGATGTCATCGACATCGAAGCGGCTCAGCAGTGCCGGCCGGCTGTGCCAGGCGGTGAGTGCGGGCGTGAAGACGCCGCGTTCCTTGAGGAGGTTCACCAGGAAGGTGGGCGTCGCGCTTTCGAACCAGTAGGGACCGAATTGGCGATTTTGCAGGAGTAGTAGCACGTCGAAGGGGTTGTAGACGGATGTCAACTCTTGCCCACCCCAGCGATAGCCGTTGTACCACTGACGGATGGCCTCGCGGTCCAGGCCGGGCAGTTCCGGGGCGAATACCGTGTCGATGTCCTCATCGGTATAGCCGCAGATCGTTGAGTATTCCGGCAGCAGGGTGATGTCGCGCAGGTTGTTCAGCCCCGAGAAGAGGCTGACCTTGCTGAACTTGGAGACGCCGGTGATCAGCACCAGATGCAGATGGGGGTCGGCATCCTTGATGACGCTGTAGAGGTTCTTCAGCCCCTCGCGCAGCTCACGCGCGCGCTCGGTCTCCAGGATGTTATCCAGGATGGGCTTGTCGTATTCGTCGATCAGGACCACCGCCCGTTCGCCATACTGGGCGTGGGTGTCGCGAATCAGCGCGGAGAACTCTCCTGCAATGTCTGTCTCGCGCTGCAGTGATACCCCTAGACGCTCCCGTTCGCTGAACAACTGGTCACGAATCCGTGTGTCGAGCTCCTCCCGGTTGCGCATCACGCCGCTGCCGAAGCTGAGGCGAATCACGGGGTGGGTCCGCTGCCAGTCCCAGCGGTCGTGGATGTAGAGTCCGTCGAACAGCGCCTGGTGACCCTCGAACAGGCAGCGCAGGGTGTCCAGCAGCAAGCTTTTGCCGAAGCGGCGGGGGCGGGAGAGGAAGTAATAGCCGCCGATCTTCGCCATGGACTCGATCAGGGGGGTCTTGTCCACGTAGTAGTAGTGGCCCTTGCGCAGCTTTTCAAAGGACTGGATGCCGATGGGGAGTGTGAGGCGCTGATGGTTGGCCATGCCTGGCCCTCCGGGAATAAGTTTTATGCCGGTGGAAGTTTATCATCGCCCAAGAGAGCCAGAGCCCCTCTCTCGTGTGCAAAAGGGGACAGACACCTTTTCCCTTTCCGGGAAAAGGTGTCTGTCCCCTTTTGCTCAGTGCAGCGCCTTCACTTCGGCCAGGGACAGGCCCGTCGATTGGGCGATCTGCTCGTCGGTGAGCACGCCCAGCTTGAGCAGGTTGGTGGCCGTTTCACGAGCATTTTCATGCCGACCCTCCTGCCTTCCCTCCTGTCGACCCTTCTGCTCCCCCTCCCGCCGAGCTTCATTCAGCAGTGACACTTCGTCACGCAGCGCCCGCTCACGCACAAACGCCAGCCGCTGCGCTTCCTCGTCGGCACTCAGTTCCCGGATGCGGCTCATGGCCCGCTTGACCGGCTCGTGCACAACCTTGGCCATGATGAATTCCTCCCGCCAATGCTTGAAAAAGGTGATCCAGTCATGCAACGGACCTTCCGGTACGCCAAGATGATCCGCCTTGTTCAGTTCGATCAGGTTCATCTGCAGGATGTTCCCCAGCGACACCTCTGGCTGGCGTTCATCCCGCATCTCGAACCGCCATATCGCCTGCTGACGCTCAGCCTCACTGGCCGTGAACAGGTCAAAGTCCAGCAGATGAATCCCCACCGAGGCACGCAGCTCCTGATAGTCCTCCCCCGCGTTCAGTTGGGTGCCCAGGGTACGGGCCAGGTAGAACAGGCCCCGCTTGTGCCACGCACCATAGCGGCGAACCTGAATCTCCACATTGTAGCAGTGGCCCTGACCATCGCGGGCCAGCACATCCAGGATGATGTACTTGCCGGTGAGTTCACTGGGCTCGATGGTGGGATTGAGTACCTGAACACTGGCAATGTTCGGGAGATCCGGGCGCAGATCATTGATCAGATCCACCAGCAGGTCCGGGGCCTCGGCGAACAACCGCTTGAACACATAATCGTTGGTGGGGTCGAGGAGGTGACTCATGGGGTGGGTTTGGGCTGTTGGGTTTGGCCGGTAGTGTGCCATATCCCACCTCATCCCGATCCCGATCCCGATCCGGGGTTGGTTATCCCTGGCTCTTGTGCCCACCGCCTTCGCGGGCGAGGCCCGCTCCCACAAAAAGCCCGCTCCCACAAGAGCACCCTCCCACAAGGGACTGCCACCTGAACTCAAGAGGGAAAGGTGTCTGCCCCCTATTTGCGAGGTTTCACGCGCAAGCCCATCACCCAACAAAAGGACTCGACCTGCGCGGCGTGAACCACAACAACACGAACCCGATCCCCGCCCCCAGCAGATTGATGCCCACATCCGTCAACGACGCATAACGCCCATCCACCAGCAACTGCAAACCCTCGGTCCCGAACGACAACGCCACCAACAGCCCCAGCAACACCCACACACCCAGATCCGCCCGCCACCAGCACAGCCAAGCCGACACCAGTGCGAAAAGAATCAGGTGCGCCCATGCACTGGTCTGCTGCGTGACCAGATCCGGCTCCTGAGACCAAGGCCACCAACTGGACACCAACCCTGCCCACTCACGGATCACCTCCGGCGGCAGAGTCATTCCCGCCAGCAGCAAAGCCATCGCCGCCAGAAAACCCAGACGCCAGAACCACGGCATCGGCCGGGCCAGATACCAGGCAGCCAGCAGCACACCCGCACAGATCACATACACCCAGAGCATCACCTGATTATCCGCCTCCAACCTTCACCACCCCAGCAAACCTTGTTGGAGCTGCCTTGCCGGCCCCCCTACTGTGGGAGCCGGCCTTGCCGGCGATGCGCTGCGACAGCAGCGCCCTGCCCATGCCTGGGTGCCCACCGCTTTCGCGGGCGAGGCCCGCTCCCACAGGGGCCCGCTACTCCGCCCAGCCACGCCAACGATACACCCACAACCCCAGATATTCCTTCAAACCCCGGGTGCTGTCCGCCAGGGCCTGGGCGTCCGGGAGCCAGCGCAGCAGATCCGCGGGCAAGGGCTCCACCTCGAAATCCGTGGGTGCCGGCCAAGCCTCCACGCCGGCGGCGCGGAACGTGGCCAGGGCGCGTTCCATGTGCAAGGCCGATGTGACCAGCAATACCCGCTCCAGGCCCCTGTCCTCCAGCAACTGCGCCGTGTACACCGCATTGCCGCGCGTGGTGGCACTGTCCGTTTCCAGCCACACCGCCGACGCCGGCACGCCCAGGTCCACCAGAAACTCCCGCATGGCGTGGGCCTCCACCCGCTCACGCTCCCGCCACGGCACCGAACCACCGGACACGATCACCCACGGTGCCCGATCCGCATGATACAGCCGGGCACCATGCCACACCCGGTCCGCCGCCGGACCCAGGTTGGGATAGGGCCTGTTGTTTCCCAGATTATTCCACCCTCCTTTTCCCACACGGATTCTGGCTGCAGGCCGATGGTTTTCCCGGATTATGCCCTCGGGTGGCGGATTCCTGGAAGGTGAACGGATGCGGGAAGCCGTAGGCGCGAGCCTTTGGTGACTCGCGCCCGGGGGCAAAGACTCAGAAGGGATCCTGCTCGTCGTCGAACAGGGAGGTCTGGCGGGTGTCGATGGTGGGCTTACGCTCGGCGGCCATGGCCTCATGCAGGGCGATGGCGTAGCGGTGGCCGATGTGCTCGGTGAGGATTTCCAGCAGTTCCCACACAGCCAGGACCTGTTCCGGGGTCCAGTGAGCCGGTAGGGGGATGGTGAGGGTGTGATGGTGGGTCATGGTCGCAACTCCTCCAGGGCGGTCTGCAGGTGCTCGGCAGTGACCCGGTGGACCTGATCCTGGGCGGCGCAGGTCAGGGCGTAATGGGCCAGGCGGCCGACGGGTCGAGGCATGCCGTGGGTGGCCTGGTAGAGGCCTTCGATGGCCTCGGGTTCGAACAGGGGCAGTTCGCAGCCGACCCGGCGCAGGCGGTGGGCCAGATAGTCGGGCAGTTCCTCGCGGCTGAGTCCCCCCAGGTGATGGCGCACGACGAGTCGCTGGGCCAGGGACTCATGCACCGCCATGCCGAGGCGGCGGCGTAGCTCGGTGAGGCCGACGAACAGCAGGCACAGGCGGGGATCGGAGTCCATGGCGTAGTTGGTGAGCAGGCGCAGATCCTCCAGGACATCGTTGCGCAGGTGATGCGCCTCGTCGATGATCAGCACCGGTAGCTGCTTGCTCTCCAGGGTGAGTCGGGAGATCTCGGCA
>NZ_AGBG01000044.1:0-10847 GCF_000225005.1 Ectothiorhodospira sp. PHS-1
GAAGGCCCACGGCACGGTGCCACGCCCATCCCTCATCCCCGGCCCTTCTCCCCCTGGGGGAGAAGGGAGACAAAAAACATACATAGAGAAGAGGCGACACCCATGACCCACATCACCGGCCTCACCCGGGGCGGGACCCCCTGGATACCGGCCTTCATCACCGAACTCAAGGAAGAAAACTGCATCGGCTGCGGCCGCTGCTACAAGGTCTGTACCCGCAACTGCTTTGAACTGGTGGAACGGGAAATCGACGATGACGATGCCTCCATGGTCATGCGCCTGCTGGACGCCATGGACTGCATCGGCTGCCAGGCCTGCGCCAAGGTCTGTCCCAAGAACTGCCATACCCATGCTCCCGCCGCCCTGGCGAGCTGAACCCTAGAATCCCGGAGGACAGAAGCCATGTGGGACTATTCCGAAAAGGTCAAAGAGCACTTCTTCAACCCCCGCAACGCCGGCGCGGTCGAAGGGGCCAATGCCATCGGCGAGGTGGGTTCCCTGTCCTGCGGGGATGCCCTTCGCCTCACCCTGAAGGTGGACTCTGAGACCCAGGTGATCCTGGATGCCGGTTTCCAGACCTTCGGCTGCGGTTCCGCCATCGCCTCCAGCTCCGCCCTGACCGAACTCATCAAGGGCATGACCCTGGACGAGGCCCTGGAAGTGACCAACGAGGACATCGCCGACTTCCTGGACGGCCTGCCGCCGGAGAAGATGCACTGCTCCGTCATGGGACGGGAGGCCCTGGAAGCGGCCGTTGCCAACTATCGCGGCGAGGTCTGGAAGGATGACCACGAAGAAGGTGCCCTGGTCTGCAAGTGCTTTGCCGTGGACGCCATAAAGATCGAGCAGACCATCCGAGAGAATGGCTTGCGTACGGTCCAGGACGTGACCTTCTACACCAAGGCCGGCGGCGGTTGCAGTGCCTGCCACGAAGGCATTGAGGAGATCCTGGTGCGGGTGCTGGCAGAACGGGGCGAGGCCTTCGACCCGGAAAACCATGTCACCGCCCAGCCCGAGGCCCGCCGCGGCAATACGGTTCGCATCATGCCCAGGATGTCGGTGCGGGCCATGGCGATGGAGGAATGATCATGGAACCCATCTATCTGGACAACAACGCCACCACCCGGGTGGACCCTGCGGTGGTGGAGGCCATGCTGCCCTTCTTCACCGAGCAGTTCGGCAACCCGTCTTCAATCCACAGCTTCGGCAACCGGGTGGGGCACGCCATCAAGCAGGCCCGGGGCCAGGTGCAGACCCTGCTGGGGGCGGCGCACGATTCGGAGATCGTGTTCACCTCCTGCGGCACCGAGTCCGACTCCACCGCCATCCTCTCGGCGGTGAAGGCCCAGCCCCAGCGCCGGGAGATCATCACCACCGTGGTGGAACACCCGGCCATCCTCACCGTGTGCGAACAGCTGGAGAAGGAGGGTTACACCATCCATCGGTTGCCGGTGGATGGCAGGGGACGACTGGACCTGGACCACTACGCCGCCCTGCTGTCGGATCAGGTGGCCCTGGTGACGGTAATGTGGGCCAACAACGAGACCGGCACCCTGTTCCCGGTGGAGACCATGGCCCGGATGGCACGGGAAGCGGGTGTGATGTTTCACACCGACGCGGTGCAGGTGGTGGGCAAGCTGCCCATCGACCTGAAGTCCTCCGCCATCGACATGCTTTCCCTGTCCGGTCACAAGCTCCACGCCCCCAAGGGCATCGGCGTGCTCTACCTGCGCCGGGGCCTGCGCTTTCGGCCTTTGCTCAGGGGCGGCCATCAGGAACGGGGTCGGCGGGCCGGCACCGAGAACAGCGCCGGCATCGTCGCCCTGGGTAAGGCCGCCGAACTGGCCATGACCCACATGGACTATGAAAACAATCAGGTCCGCGCCCTGCGGGACCATCTGCAGGCGGGCCTGGCGGCACGCATTCCCCATGCCCTGGTGATGGGGGATCAGGACCATCGGCTGCCCAACACCTTGAATATGGCCTTTGAGTACATCGAAGGGGAGTCCATCCTGCTGCTGCTGAATCAGGCGGGGATCGCCGCCTCCAGCGGCTCCGCCTGCACCTCCGGCTCCCTGGAACCCTCCCACGTGATGCGGGCCATGGGGATTCCCTACACCGCGGCCCATGGTTCGGTGCGGTTTTCCCTTTCCCGCTACAACACCCGGGCCGAGATCGACCGGGTGATCGACGTCATGCCGGACATCGTGGCCAGGCTGCGTAAGATGTCCCCGTACTGGGGCGTGGACGGCCCGGTCACGGATCCGGAAAAGGCCTTTGCCCCCGCGTATGCTTGAACCGGAATAGTCAGCCCCTACGGAAAGCCCCTCTCCCCCGTGGGAGAGGGTGGCGGCCGTCGTCATCCCGTCTCCTATACTCGAGTTGCTGATTGGAAAAAAGTACGCGCTTGGCGCGAAGCAACATTGAGGGGGAAATGATGACGAAACCTGTTGTGGCGGCCGTGGAACCGGTGGGCATCACCCTTGAAAAGGGCAAGGGGTATTATTTTTGTCGTTGCGGGCGTTCCAGGGATCAACCCTTCTGCGATGGGTCGCACCAGGGTACCGGTATCGAGCCGATCTCGTTCCAGCCCCGTGATGATGGTGAGAATTGGCTGTGCATGTGCAAGCAGTCGGGTGATCTTCCCTACTGCGACGGCAGCCATGGGAAGGTGCCGGAAAACGCGATTGGACAGGAGTTCGACGGCGTGGGCGATGAGGTGGAAGATACCGAAGATGACGCTGCTCCCGCGCCGCGCAACACCAAGACCGAACCCCATGTGGAATTCATCCATGCTCTCGCTCGAGGTGGGCTGGAAGAGGTCGGGGCCATGGGTCCCACGGTCGCCATGGGCGTGCCGCGTGATCTTATACCATCCTGGGACGATATCCAGATCCTCACCGCGCAGTTCGCGCGTCGGCCGCTGAGCGGCGACGTGGATGTGGCCAGCGAACTGGTGATCGGCCCGGAGGCCCGTCGTCCCCTGCGTCTGGAGATGCCCCTGCTGGTCACGGACATGAGCTTTGGTTCGTTGTCCCGGGAGGCCAAGATCGCGCTGGCGCGGGGCGCCGAACGGGCCGGTACCGGCATCTGTTCCGGGGAAGGCGGGATGCTGCCGGAAGAGCAGGCCGAGAACTCGCGCTACCTCTTTGAACTGGGACCGGCCCGCTACGGCTACTCCGAGGCATTGTTGGAAAAGGTGCAGGCGTTCCATTTCAAGGGTGGCCAGGGTGCGAAGACCGGTGTCGGCGGTGTGCTTCCCGGTGCCAAGGTCTCGAAAGAGATCGCCGAGGTTCGAGGTATTGAGGTCGGTCGGGATTCGTTATCTCCTCCGGTGATCCCGGACCTTGAAACACCCACCGATTTCAGGCGCTTTGCGGATTCGATCCGCGAGCGAACCGGCGGTATTCCGGTCGGCTTCAAGCTTTCCGCAAATCACATCGAGCGGGATCTGGGTTTTGCCCTGGAGGCGGGTGCCGATTACGTGATCCTGGATGGTCGTGGTGGTGGAACCGGCGCTGCGCCGGCCCTGCTCAGGGATCATATCGGTGTGCCGACCATTCCGGCGCTGGCGCGGGCGCGGCGTTACCTGAACACGCGCGGTGCGAGCGGACGAGTCACACTGATCATCACTGGAGGGCTGCGCACGCCGGCGGACTTCGTCAAGGCCCTGGCGTTGGGTGCCGATGGCATTGCATTGGGCAACAGTGCGATTCAGGCGGTGGGCTGTGTCGGCGCACGCATCTGCCACACCAACCGTTGCCCGACGGGCATCGCAACCCAGGATCCGGAGTTGCGTCAGCGACTGGACCCGGAACAGGGGGGCGTCGGGCTTGCCCGCTTCCTGCTGGCCTCCGTGCAGCTGATGCAGGTGCTGGCGCGTGCGGCCGGCAGGGCACGCTTGGCGGATCTTGGGCAGGACGACCTGACCACCTTCAATCGTGATCTGGTAGAGATGGCCAACTTGCCCTATGCCGGAGGGCCCGATTATGGGTGAGCCGCGTCCCGCGCCCGCTGGATGAAGTTCCGAGAAAAGCGCCGCGGAACCCGTTTTTAGGAATTTACCTGTGCTGGATCAGGAACTTGGCACTTGTCGTAGTGTAACGTCTACACCGTCATACGTGACCGCGTTGAGTCAGCGCGCTATTTCCAGTAAAGCTTATTTAGAGGAAATTCAAATGGTTGATGAAACGAAAGGTTCGCTCTCGGGGCTCAGCGAAGATGAAGCCATGGAGTTTCATGGTGTCTTCATGACCAGCATGATGGGTTTTCTGGCGGTTGCCGCCGTTGCCCACGTTCTGGCCTGGATGTGGCGTCCCTGGGGTGTGGCTTGGTAAGACTTGTCGCCTGATGGGCGAATCAAGTCTCAAGCCGTGCCTTAAGTGAAGCAGTAATAGCAGTTTCTTTCCGATATAGGAGATTTCAATATGTGGCGTACTTGGCTGCTGTTCGATCCTCGCAGAGCGTTGGTTGCCCTGTTCACTTTCCTGGCCGTGCTGGCTCTGCTGATTCACTTCATCCTGTTGAGCACCGAGCGCTTCAACTGGATGCACAGCGCCTCTTTGGTTGACAAGACCGAGCAGGTCGTGGTGCAGGCGTAAGCCGGCGGATCAAGCCTTGGCTTGAAAACGTCTGATGCCCACGCATCCCGGGCGGGATGGTAGTCAATCTGCATCCCGCCCGGCATTGAGGTTCGTCCGGCGATAGAAAGCTTTTACCACTCGGTGGTGAAGGCTTTTTTTTTGCGCGCCAGAAAAATACGAAGAATAAAGTCGAGCGGCTAGATGATGACCGAGAATGATCCACCGATACCCGATACTCACCGCTTCAGCGAGGCGGAGCGCATAGCCATCTATCGCAATATCCTCTGTCGAAGGGACGTGCGGGGGCAGTTCCTCTCCACCCCGATACCCGACGACATGTTGGCACGTATCCTCACCGCCGCCCACTTCGCCCCTTCGGTGGGCTTCATGCAGCCCTGGAGTTTCGTGGTGGTCAAGGATCCGGACGTGAAGCGCAGGGTCCACGAGGCCTTCAGCCTCGCCAACGAAGAAGCCGCGGAGATGTTCGAGGACGAACGTCGGCAAATCTACCGCAGCCTGCGACTGGAAGGCATTCTGGATGCCCCCATCAACCTGTGCATCACCTGCGACCGGGATCGCGCCGGCCCCGTCGTGATCGGCCGTACCCACGATCATCGCATGGACCTCTACAGCGTCGTCTGTGCAGTGCAGAACCTGTGGCTGGCCGCTCGCAGTGAAGGGTTGGGCGTGGGTTGGGTGAGCATTTTCCGTCCCGAGGACATCAAGCGGGTGCTTAACCTGCCCGAGGATATCGTCCCCGTGGCCTATCTCTGCATCGGTCGCGTCAGTCAGTTTCACGACCGACCGGAACTGGAAACCGCCGGCTGGCGTCCCAGACTACCGCTGGAGCAGCTGATCCACATGAATAGCTGGGGCCACGCGCCTGCCGATGACGACCCACTGGTGAAGGCTGTCCAGGCCTGTCAGGGCAAGGCCGCTCAATCGGATCTTCCTCTTTGAGCAGAGACACCGACCCATCTCGATAATGGGATTCTCGTGTGCTCGATTTAACGATCCTTGTAGAAGGGGGTAAAGCGAAAAAGTTATAGTGATGCTCCTGGGGTCTGGTCGATGGCGCGGGTGAAGTCCGGCACTGGCGCGTTGCCAGCGTTTCTCCGGAACCCGCAATGTGTGCCATAACCCGGCATCAAAGAGGATTCATCCTCATGTCTTGTCTGCTGGCATTGCAGAGACTCGCATTCAGGCGCACTGTATTTGCGGTAGCGTGCTTATTGATTTTCGGTTTTATTTCTAATGCTGCCTTGGGGTATGTTCTGGCAAGTCATGCAGATCCACCGCGCGTGGAGACTCCCCCGGTTGCCGTTATCGTCGGCAATAATGCCCCTGAGTCTTCGAGACTCCGTATTGCGGTCTTTACCCCAACCACGGCGGATAATACCTATTGGCCAGAGATCCATGCGGTGCTACACGCCGTCGCCGCTGATCTTGAGATCGACCTTGAGATTCATGAGTTTAGTGTTCTGGATCGCTTTGCGACAGTGTCGGCTGGAGTGAGGCGGCTGACGACAGAGCCTCTGCCGGATGCGGCCATCTTCTCGGTTGAGTTTGGACAGGCGAGCCGGTTGATGAGGGCAGCCGAGAAAATGGGAATCCCCTTTTTCCTGAACGGCCCGCTTTTTCCTGAAGAACTGGCAGAAATAGGGAAAAGGCCTGGCCGGGACTATACGTACTGGGCTGGTTATTTCCATGAAGACGAAGAGCGGAAAGGCTATCTCCTGGCGCAGGAACTGATCGCCGCCGCCCGGGAGGGAAATGCAGGGAAGGCTGACACGATTCAGGTGGCTGGCATCAATGGGTCCAGGTCCTGGTACGGATCAATTCTGCGTGAAGCCGGGCTGCGCCGGGCAGTGGAAGAACATCCGGATGTCCGGTTAATGCAGATGGTATACACGCGATGGACCCCGGAAGAGGGACGCAGGATGGCCAGCCAGATCTTGCGCCGCTATCCCGAGATTTCTGTGCTGTGGGCGGCCAGTGACCAGTTGGCGATCGGTGCCGCTGAAGCAATCGACAATGATCCGGCCGATGATGGTCCGGTTGTGCTGACCGGCGGATTGGATCTATCAGATGCTGGCATTGATGCCGTGCTGAAAGGCCAACTGGTGGCAACCGTCGCCGGTACCAGCTTGCTGTGGGCCCAGGTGATGATCGATTTGCATGACCACCTGCATGGGCTGGATCCTGTCAGCGACTCAAGCCCTGTGCTGCTATCCGCGCCGATCGTTGCCGATCGCTCCACGGCGGAAGACATTCGGGCCTGGATACGCAGTTTCGATTCGATCGACTTTCGCCGATATTCCCGTTTCCATCACAGCAAAGATGTGTCTCGCCTGAGTGAGATTACGGGAGATCGGTAGATCATGCCAATGGCCTGGACACGAACGAAGCACTTTGGCTTCATCATCCTGATGAGCACCGTTGTAACGGCGCTCATTCTGGTGTTTCAGGCCTACGTCTTTTATCAGCAGGGAGTAAAGGATCGTGATCAGGCCCTGCAGTCGGTAGAGAAAAGCTATCTCGATCCAACCGCCGCCGCAGTTTTTTTCTTCGAACAGGAGCAGTTGAACCTGATTTCCGGTGGGCTGGTCCGGCTGCCGTATATCGATGCGGTATCCGTCTACGAATATGTTCTGGGGGAGTACCAGCCGCTTCTGAGGACGATGGAAGATCCTGGGGATCTCGAATCGTTTGATTTTGCGTTGTTGTATGACCATGAAGGGGATCAGCGTCATATTGGAAAACTGACGGTCTATTCCGACCTTCGCCACCTACGGGCGCAGGTACTGGAAAACCTGAAACGTACGGCCGGGTTCAATCTCCTGATTCTCTTGGGGATGGCGGTATGCGTGTGGTGGCTCACCAAGCGCGCTTTTTACCTGGCCTCGATCAAACGCCAGCTCGAGGACAATACGCGGCTTATGAGCATGGCCGCGTCGGTTGCGAAAATCGGCGGCTGGGTGGTTGATCTGGAAACCGATAGGGTGTACTGGTCGGACGAGGTTTGTCGTATCCATGATATGCCGCCCGGTTCGACGGTTTCGGTCAAGGAAGGCATCAGGTACTACGCCCCCGAGTACCGCGAGCGCATCGCCGAACTGTTTGAGGCGTGTGCCCGCAACGGAATGCCGTATGACGAGGAACTTGAGATCCTGAACGCCTTCGGGAAGCGCGTCTGGGTGCGTACGGTAGCGCAGCCGATACGTGATTTTAACGGGCGCATTGTCCGCGTTGCGGGCGCCTACCAGGAAGTGACACAACGGCGCCAGGCGGAGCAACGACTACAGGAGTCGGAAGCCATGCTGCGTGCGGTCACCGAAGCCTCGCCGGACCCTATCTTCATGTCCGACGGCAGAGACAAACTGGTGTACTGCAACCCGGCGTTCGAAACGACCCTTGGGTTCTCGCCGGAGGCCTTGATCGGGCGGACCGTTCACGAGGCCCTCGCGCCAGAGCGTCACCGTGAAGCGATCGCTCGCGGTTACGCAGACTTTGTTCAGGCGGGTCCCGGTTCCGCACTCAGAACCCTGACAGAGCTTGAAGCCTTGCATGGTGACGGGCGCGAAGTGCAGATAGAGTTGTCCATGTCGGCGCTACAGATCGATGGCCGCTGGCATGCAGTGGGGGTGATGCGCGACATCACCAGGCGTAAGCAGTTCGAACAGGTTCTCTCTACTCTCAATCGCGAGTTGGCCCGGCTGGGGGGGGACGAGTTCTTCGGTCACGCCTGCCGCCTGCTGTGCGAGGCACTGGGCACCGACATCGCCTTTGTGGGCCTTCTGGAGGCGGAACAGAACCGGTTGGAAGCGTTTGCCGGATGGACCGATGGTCATTTGTTCACGCCCTTCTACGACGACCTGGCGGGGACGCTCTGTGCAAATGTCATCGAGGAGGGGGCCGTCTGCTATCCGGAGGACAGCCTGTCCCTGTTCCCCGATGACCCTCTGCTCAAGGAGATCGGCATTGAGGCGTGCGTCGGCCATAAGCTGATCGACAAGCAGGACCGGACGTTGGGGATTCTGCTCACATTGGGCCGGCGTCCGCTGACGGAGCAAGTGCGCGGTCTGGCCTTGTCCCTGCTGGGGTTATTCGTTGATCGTGTGGCCTCCGAGATCCAGCGCAGCGCGGCGGAGAAACAGTTGAGGCAGGCTGCCAACGTATTCCATTACGCTAACGAGGGGATCCTGATCACGACCCCTCAAGCCGACATCATCGACGTCAACGCCGCCTTCACCCGCATCACTGGTTACGAGCGGCATGAGGTGTTGGGACAGAATCCTCGCTTGCTCAAGTCCGACAGGCAAGGTAAAGCCTTCTACGCCGAGATGTGGCGGGCCCTGCAGGACGAGGGTAGCTGGACCGGCGAGATCTGGAACCGTCACAAAGACGGCGACTCCTACGCCGAGATGCTGACCATCAGTGCGGTGCGCGATGCCGACGGCACGATACAGCGCTACGTCGGGCTGTTTTCCGACATCACGCAGCTCAAGGAGCAGCAGCGGCAACTGGAGCACATGGCTCACTTCGACGCGCTCACCGGTCTACCCAACCGGGTCTTACTGGCGGACCGTCTGCAGCAGGCGATGGCACTGATGGCACG
Organism: Ectothiorhodospira sp. PHS-1; assembly: GCF_000225005.1. Classification (NCBI taxonomy): domain Bacteria; kingdom Pseudomonadati; phylum Pseudomonadota; class Gammaproteobacteria; order Chromatiales; family Ectothiorhodospiraceae; genus Ectothiorhodospira; species Ectothiorhodospira sp. PHS-1. The sequence continues at coordinate 9,202 of NZ_AGBG01000044.1, forward strand.
GCGTCGACAACAGTTGGCGCTGGTCTATATCGACCTGGACAGCTTCAAGAGGGTCAATGATCACTACGGCCATGATGCGGGGGACCGTCTGCTGGTCGCCTTGGCCGAAAAGCTGCAGGCTTCCCTGCGTGATGGAGATACCCTGGCCCGTTTGGGAGGGGACGAGTTCGTTGCGGTATTGTTGGATCTGCCCGATGTCGAGTCCGCAAGACCGCTGCTGCGGCGCTTGCTCAATGCCGCGTCCTGTCCGGTGAGTGATGGGGAGCACAGCCTGCAGGTCTGCGCCAGCCTGGGGGTCAGTCTCTATCCCCAGGCCGAACCGATTGATGCCGACCAGCTACTGCGCCAAGCGGATCAGGCGATGTACCAGGCCAAGCTCGCCGGCGGGAATCGTTACCACCTGTTCGACGTGGAGCATGATCGCTACCAACGTGATCGGCACGAGGCTTTGGAGGCGATTCGCCAGGGATTGGAAAACAATGAATTTGTGCTCTTCTATCAGCCAAAGGTTGCCATGGCGACTGGTGTTTTGTTGGGTGCCGAGGCTCTGATCCGGTGGCAGCACCCGGAGCGAGGCCTGCTACCACCCGTCGACTTTCTGCCCCAGCTGGCGGGCCACCCGCTGATGGTGGGGCTGGGCGACTGGGTGATCGAGGCGGCGCTGGCGCAGATCAGCCAATGGCGTGAGCAGGGGCATGCCCTGACGGTCAGCGTCAACGTGGATGCGCTGCAACTCACCCAATCCGACTTTGTTGCCAAGTTGCGCGCCGCACTGGCCCGCTACCCTGCCGTGCAACCGGGCGACATGGAACTGGAGGTCATTGAGACCAGCGCCCTGCGGGATATTGCCCACATTTCGAGCCTGATCAGGGAATGTCGGGGGTTCGGTGTCAGCTTCTCGCTGGATGATTTCGGCACCGGCTACTCCTCGTTGACCTATTTGAAGCGATTGCCGGTCGAAACCCTCAAGATTGATCAAAGCTTTGTGCGCGACATGCTGGATGATCCGGATGATCTTGCCATTCTGCATGGGGTGATCGGCCTGGCCGAGAGCTTCCAGCGTGGTGTGATTGCCGAAGGCGTTGAGACTGAGGTTCACGGTCAAATGCTGTTGCAGCTGGGCTGCAAAATCGGCCAAGGCTATGCCATCGCAAAACCCATGCCTGCAGAAGAGATGACGCGATGGCATGCACGGTGGCAGCCCCATGCCAGTTGGAGTGGAACCTCCGCGATCCCCGATACCCTGCTGCCCGTGCTGTTCGGCATGGTTGCCCATCGTGCCTGGATGAACGCGTTAAAATCTTACGCGCACGAGACAAACCCGCATCCACCCGAACTGTCACCGCAACAACTCCACTTTGGTCGTTGGTTGGCCAGTGAAAACAGCAGGGGAGACGCCTGCTACAGGATACTGACCCTACACGAACAGGTGTATCAGCTGGGCTGTGAATTGGTCGTGCTCACAAAGCAGGGTGACGATGACCTGGCCCGGAAGCGTTTGGCCGAAGTGGAGGCTCTGCACGATCGACTCATGGAGGCAATTTGGGAGCTGATCGGAACCTGATGGTGGAAGCGGGTCCAACCTTGAGCCCATGGCTTTTCGTCTTCAAGGCCCAAAACGAAAAAAGGACCAGCAACGCTAGGTT
>NZ_AGBG01000043.1:0-15634 GCF_000225005.1 Ectothiorhodospira sp. PHS-1
GATCGTGCCCACGTTCACGTGCGGCTTCTTACGCTCAAATTTTTCCTTCGACACCTTGTATTACCCCTTCAATATTCGAATCTGGTGACGTCCGATCAGGCCGATCTTCAGGACGACTTCTTGATGACCGCTTCAGCCACGCTGGCCGGCGCTTCCGCATACTTGGAGAATTCCATGGAGTACACGGCGCGACCCTGAGTGGCGGAACGCAGGTCGGTGGAGTAACCGAACATCTCGGCCAGCGGCACTTCGGCGCGAACGATCTTGCCCGCCGGGGCATCGTCCATACCCTGCACCAGACCGCGACGACGGTTCAGGTCACCCATCACGTCGCCCATGTATTCTTCCGGCGTCACCACTTCCACCTTCATGATGGGCTCCAGCAGCACGGCGCCCGCCTTGGCGGCGCCTTCCTTGAAGCCGATGGAACCGGCGATCTTGAACGCGGCTTCCGAGGAGTCCACGTCGTGGTAGGAGCCGTCGAACAGGGTGACCTTCACATCCACCACCGGGAAGCCGGCGATGACACCGTTCTTGATCTGCTCCTGCACACCCTTATCCACGGCCGGGATGTATTCCTTGGGCACCACACCGCCGACAATGGCGTTGACAAACTCATAGCCAGTACCCGCTTCCAGGGGCTCGATGCGCAGCCAGACATGACCGTACTGGCCACGACCACCGGACTGACGCACGAACTTACCTTCCTGCTCCACCGTCTTGCGGATGGTTTCGCGGTAAGCCACCTGAGGCTTGCCCACGTTGGCCTCCACCTTGAACTCGCGACGCATGCGGTCGACGATGATGTCCAGGTGCAGTTCGCCCATGCCGGAGATGATGGTCTGGCCGGACTCCTCGTCGGTACGCACCTGGAAGGAAGGGTCTTCCTGAGCCAGTTTGGACAGAGCCACACCCATCTTTTCCTGGTCGCCCTTGGTCTTGGGCTCCACGGCCACGGAGATCACCGGCTCGGGGAACTCCATGCGCTCCAGGGTGATGATGTCGTTCAGGTCGCACAGGGTATCACCCGTGCCGACATCCTTCAGACCCACCGCAGCGGCGATGTCGCCGGCGCGCACTTCCTTGATCTCTTCGCGGGAGTTGGCATGCATCTGCACGATACGGCCGATGCGCTCCTTCTTGCCCTTGACCGGATTGTAGACACTGTCACCGGACTGCACCACGCCGGAGTAGACGCGGAAGAAGGTCAGCGTACCGACAAATGGGTCAGTGGCGATCTTGAATGCCAGCGCGGCAAACGGCTCGTCATCGGTGGAATGACGCACGCCTTCGCTTTCGGCCGCGTCATCCAGGATACCCTTGATGGCCAGCACGTCGGTGGGGGCCGGCATGAACTCGATCACCGCGTCCAGCATGCGCTGCACGCCCTTGTTCTTGAAGGCGGTACCGCACAAAGCGGGAATGACTTCGTTACGCAGGGTACGGGCACGCAGGCCCTGCTTGATTTCGTCAATGGTCAGTTCGCCACCTTCCAGGTACTTCTCCATCAGCTCCTCGGAGCCTTCGGCAGCAGCCTCCACCATGTGATCACGCCATTCCTGACAGAGCTCCACCATCTCGGCCGGCACATCCTTGGCCTCATAGCTCATGCCCTGAGAGGCGTCATCCCAGTAGATGGCCTTCATGGTCAGCAGATCCACCACGCCGGTGAAGCTGTCCTCGGCGCCGATGGGCATCACGATGGGCACGGGATTGGCGGCCAGGCGGTCGCGGATCTGACCGATCACGCGCAGGAAGTTGGCACCGGGGCGGTCCATCTTGTTGACGAACGCCATCCGCGGCACCTGGTACTTGTTGGCCTGACGCCACACGGTCTCGGACTGGGGCTCCACGCCGCCCACGGCACAGAACACGGCACAGGCACCGTCCAGCACGCGCAGGGAACGCTCCACCTCAATGGTGAAGTCCACGTGCCCGGGCGTATCGATGATATTGATGCGGTGCTCGGGGAACTGCTTGTCCATGCCGGACCAGAAGCAGGTGGTCGCAGCGGAAGTGATGGTGATGCCGCGCTCCTGCTCCTGCTCCATCCAGTCCATGGTGGCAGCGCCGTCATGCACCTCACCGAGCTTGTGGGAGACGCCGGTATAGAACAGGATACGCTCCGTCGTGGTCGTCTTGCCGGCGTCGATGTGCGCCATGATACCGATGTTCCGGTAGCGCTCGATGGGTGTTTTGCGTGCCACTTGAATTACCTCGAAAAGTCTTGTTTCCGACCGCGGGTTGCCTTACCAGCGGTAATGCGAGAAGGCCTTGTTGGCATCCGCCATGCGATGGGTGTCTTCACGCTTCTTCACGGCGGCACCCTTGCTATCAGCGGCATCCATCAGCTCGCCAGCCAGCTTCAGGGCCATGGACTTCTCGCCGCGCTTGCGGGAGGCATCCACGATCCAGCGCATGGCCAGCGCGTTCTGACGCACGGCGCGCACTTCCACGGGCACCTGATAGGTGGCACCACCCACGCGACGGGACTTCACCTCGACGCGGGGACGCACGTTTTCCAGGGCCTGCTCCAGCACCTGGATACCGTCGCCCTTCTTCGACTCAATCTGGGTCAGGGCACCGTACAGCACGCGCTCCGCAACGGACTTCTTGCCGTCGCGCATCACGGTATTGATGAATTTGGCGAGCAGCTCACTCCCGTACTTGGGATCGGGAAGGATGGTGCGCTTGGGAGCTTCAGATCTTCTGGACATGGTCTTATCTCAACGAGCCCTTAGGCCTTCTTGGGACGCTTGGCGCCGTACTTGGAGCGAGCCTGCTTACGGTTCTGTACACCCTGGGTATCCAGGCTGCCACGGACCGTGTGATAGCGCACACCCGGCAAATCCTTGACACGACCACCACGAATGAGCACCACCGAGTGTTCCTGAAGGTTGTGACCTTCACCACCGATGTAGCTGGAGACCTCGTAACCGTTCGTCAGGCGCACACGAGCGACCTTACGCAGCGCGGAGTTCGGCTTCTTCGGCGTGGTGGTATAGACACGTGTACACACGCCACGCTTCTGCGGGCAGGCCTCCAGGGCCGGCACGTTGCTCTTTTCCGTCGGGCGCTTGCGCGGCTTGCGCACTAACTGGTTAATTGTTGCCATGAAAGCGTTTCTCCTAGCCCAAAAACAACGACAGGCCGGACCTACCGGCCTGTCGAGGGTGCGATATGTTAGGCAGAGGACCCGTCAGTGTCAAGACATGACGGGCCCTCTCACCACCAAAAGACTGCTGCATCATTCCTCGGCAGCCGCGGCGCTGTCCGAATCCCCATTGGATTCGGGGGTCACCGGGGCCTGGGACGGAGCAGGCGCCGCTTCCGGCACGGCCAGGGTCAGCCCCTCGCTGTGACGGCGACGACGGCGCTCCTTGTGGTACGCCAGCCCGGAACCCGCCGGGATCAGGCGACCCACAATCACGTTCTCCTTCAGGCCGCGCAGGTCGTCCCGGGCACCGCGCACGGCGGACTCGGTGAGCACCCTCGTGGTTTCCTGGAAGGAAGCCGCTGAGATGAAGGATTCCGTGACCAGCGAGGCCTTGGTGATGCCCAGCAGCACCCGATCATACAGGGGATGCTGCTTGTCCGGTCCCAGCATGTCCATCTCTTCCACCACCCGGGCACGATCCACCTGCTCCCCGTTGAGGAAGCGGCTGTCTCCCGGATAGGTGATTTCCACCTTGCGCAGCATCTGGCGAATGATCACCTCGATGTGCTTGTCGTTGATCTTCACGCCCTGCAGACGATAAACGTCCTGGATCTCCTTGACCATGTATTCAGCCAGGGCGGTGACGCCCAGCAGGCGCAGGATGTCATGGGGGTTGGGTTCGCCGTCGGCGATCACTTCCCCGCGCTCCACGTGCTCACCTTCGAACACATTCACCTGACGCCACTTGGGAATCAGCTCCTCATGGGTCTCGCCGCTCTTGTCATCGGTGATGATCAGACGCTGCTTGCCCTTGGTGTCCTTGCCGAAGCTGACCGTACCGGAACGCTCCGCCAGGATGGCGGGCTCCTTCGGCTTTCTGGCCTCGAACAGGTCGGCCACCCGGGGCAGACCACCGGTGATGTCACGGGTCTTGGAAGACTCCTGCGGGATACGGGCGATAACGTCACCCACCTCCACCGTGGCCCCGTCTTCCAGGTTCACGATGGCGCCGCTCTGCAGCACGTAGTTGGCCGGAATCTCGGTGCCCGCCAGGCACAGGTCCTGACCATTGGGACCCACCAGCTTCACCATGGGGCGCAGGTCCTTGCCCTGGGAGCCGCGGGACTTGGGATCGATGACCACGGTGGAAGTCAGGCCGGTGATGTCGTCCACCTGCTTGTTCACCGTCACGCCATCAAGGAAGTCCTGCATGCGGATGGTACCGGCCACCTCGGTGATGATCGGGTGGGTATGCGGGTCCCAGGTCGCCACTTCCTTGCCGGCTTCCACCGCCTCGCCGTCGGCCACCAGGATGACCGCGCCATAGGGCAGCTTGTAGCGCTCGCGCTCGCGACCGGCTTCGTCGATGACGCCGATTTCACCGGAACGGGACACCGCCACCAGGTTGCCGTGCTTGTTGGTCACCGTCTTGATGTTGTGCAGACGGATGGAGCCCTTGCCCTTCACGGAAATGCTGCTGGCGGCCGCGGTACGGCTGGCGGCACCCCCGATATGGAAAGTACGCATGGTCAGCTGGGTACCCGGCTCACCGATGGACTGGGCGGCGATGACGCCCACCGCCTCGCCGATGTTCACCCGGTGACCACGGGCCAGATCGCGGCCGTAGCACTTGGCGCAGATGCCGTGACGGGTCTGGCAGGTGATGGCGGAACGCACCACCACCTCGTCCACGCCGGCGGCTTCCATGGCATCCACGGAGTCCTCGTCCAGCAGGGTGCCGCGGGGCATGATCAGGTCGCCGCTCAGGGACAACACGTCCTCGGCCAGCACGCGCCCCAACACCCGCTCACGCAGCGGCTCCACCACGTCGCCGCCTTCGATGATCGGCTTCATGACGATGCCCTGGTCGGTACCGCAATCCTGCTCGGTCACCACCAGGTCCTGGGCCACGTCCACCAGACGCCGGGTCAGATAACCGGAGTTGGCGGTCTTGAGCGCCGTATCCGCCAGACCCTTACGGGCGCCGTGGGTGGAGATGAAGTACTGCAACACGTTCAGACCTTCACGGAAGTTCGCCGTGATGGGGGTCTCGATGATGGAGCCGTCCGGCTTGGCCATCAGGCCGCGCATCCCCGCCAGCTGACGGATCTGGGCGGCGGAACCACGGGCACCGGAGTCGGCCATCATGAAGATGGAGTTGAAGGAAGGCTGCTTGACGAGATTGCCTTCGGCGTCCTCCACCTCGTCCTTGCCCAGCTTCTCCATCATGGCCTTGGCCACCTGGTCATTGGTATGGGACCAGATGTCCACCACCTTGTTGTAGCGCTCGCCCTTGGTCACCAGACCCGAGGAATACTGCTCCTCGATGTCCTTCACCTGGGTCTCGGCCGCCGCCAGGATGCCCAGCTTCTCGTCCGGGATCACCATGTCGTTGATACCGAAGGAGACACCGCCCCGGGTGGAGTACTTGAAGCCGGTGTACATCAGCTGGTCGGCGAAGATCACCGTCTCCTTCAGACCCACCCGACGATAGCAGTGGTTGATCAGCCCGGAGATGGCCTTCTTGGTCAGATCGCGGTTGACGATCTCGAACGGCAGGCCGGGGGGCAGGATGCGGGACAGCAGGGCGCGACCCACGGTGGTCTGATAGCGGGTCAGGGTTTCCGAATGCTCGCCGTCCTCGCTCACCACCACTTCGCGGATACGCACCTGCACGCGGGCGTGCAGTTCCACCACGCCGTTCTCGTAGGCGCGGTGCACCTCGTCCACGTCACTGAACATCATGCCCTCGCCCTTGGCATTGATGCGGTCGCGGGACATGTAGTACAGACCCAGCACGATGTCCTGGGACGGCACGATGATGGGCTCGCCGTTGGCCGGGGACAGGATGTTGTTGGTGGACATCATCAGGGCGCGGGCTTCCAGCTGCGCCTCCAGGGACAGGGGCACGTGCACCGCCATCTGGTCACCGTCGAAGTCCGCGTTGAACGCGGCACAGACCAACGGATGCAGCTGAATGGCCTTACCTTCGATGAGCACCGGCTCAAAGGCCTGGATGCCCAGACGGTGCAGGGTCGGCGCCCGGTTGAGCATCACCGGATGCTCGCGGATCACCTCTTCGAGGATATCCCAGACCTCCGGCCCTTCCCTTTCCACCAGCTTCTTGGCCGCCTTGATGGTGGTGGCCAGGCCGCGGCGATGCAGCTTGCCGAAGATGAAGGGCTTGAACAGTTCCAGGGCCATCTTCTTGGGCAGACCGCACTGGTGCAGGCGCAGGGTCGGACCCACCACGATCACGGAGCGACCGGAGTAGTCCACGCGCTTGCCCAGCAGGTTCTGACGGAAGCGCCCCTGCTTGCCCTTGATCATGTCGGCCAGGGACTTGAGCGGGCGCTTGTTGGTGCCGGTGATGGCACGGCCGCGACGGCCGTTGTCCAGCAGGGCATCCACCGCCTCCTGCAGCATGCGCTTTTCGTTGCGCACGATGATGTCCGGGGCGTTGAGCTCCAGCAGGCGCTTGAGACGGTTGTTGCGGTTGATGACCCGGCGATACAGATCGTTCAGGTCGGAGGTGGCGAAGCGACCGCCATCCAGGGGCACCAGGGGACGCAGGTCCGGCGGCAGCACCGGCAGCACCGTGAGGATCATCCACTCGGGCTTGTTGCCGGACTCCAGGAAGGACTCGATCAGCTTCAGGCGCTTGGCCAGACGCTTGATCTTGGTGTCGGAACTGGTCTCGCGCACTTCCGTGCGCAGGCGGTTGGCCTCCTGCTGCAGATCGATGGAACGCAGCAGCTCGAACACGGCCTCGGCGCCCATGCGGGCGTCGAACTCGTCGCCATGCTCCTCGATGGCGTCCAGGTACTGCTCGTCGCTCAGCAGCTGGCCTCGCTCCAGGGTGGTCATGCCCGGATCCACCACCACGAAGGCTTCAAAATACAGCACCCGCTCGATGTCGCGCAGGGTCATGTCCAGCAGCAGGCCGATGCGGGACGGCAGGCTCTTGAGGAACCAGATGTGGGCCACCGGGCTGGCCAGCTCGATATGCCCCATGCGCTCGCGGCGCACCTTGGTCTGGGTCACTTCCACGCCGCACTTTTCACACACCACACCGCGGTGCTTGAGGCGCTTGTACTTGCCGCACAGGCACTCGTAGTCCTTGATGGGGCCGAAAATCTTGGCGCAGAACAGGCCATCCCGTTCCGGCTTGAAGGTACGGTAGTTGATGGTTTCCGGCTTCTTGACCTCGCCGAATGACCAGGACCGGATCATTTCAGGGGACGCCAGCGCGATCCGGATGGCATCAAATTCTTCCACCTGGCCTTGCTGCTTGAGTAGATTGAGAAGATCTTTCATCGATTCACCTCGATTGAGTCGGAGCGGACACGTCCTGATTGCCCGACGGGGCGGACGGAAGGTCCGCCCCCGTCATGTGGTCCTGGCTCAGTCCTGCTCCAGTTCGATATTGATGGCCAGCGAACGGATTTCCTTCATGAGTACGTTGAAGGACTCGGGAATATTCGCTTCCATCCGGTGATCGCCGTCGACGATGTTCTTGTACATCTTGTTGCGGCCCTGTACGTCATCCGACTTCACGGTCAACATTTCCTGCAGTGTATAGGCGGCGCCGTAGGCCTCCAGGGCCCAGACTTCCATCTCCCCGAAGCGCTGGCCGCCGAACTGGGCCTTGCCGCCCAGCGGCTGCTGGGTGACCAGGCTGTACGGACCGGTGGAACGGGCGTGCATCTTGTCGTCCACCAGGTGGTTCAGCTTCAGCATGTGCATGTAGCCCACGGTGACCGGACGATCGAAAGAATCGCCGGTACGGCCGTCGAACAGGGTGGTCTGACCGGTTTCCGGCAGATCCGCCAGCTTGAGCATGTGCTTGATCTCATGCTCTTCGGCACCGTCGAACACCGGCGTGGCCATGGGCACGCCGCGACGCAGGCGTTTGGCCAGCTCAATGACTTCCTCGTCGGTGAGCTGGGACAGGTCTTCCTTGATGTTCTTGGGATCATGGTTGTAGACCTGATCCAGGAACTGGCGCAGCTCGTCCACCCGGGCCTTGGCTTCGATCATGCGACCGATCTTCTGGCCCAGGCCCTTGGCGGCCCACCCCAGGTGGGTCTCCAGCACCTGCCCCACGTTCATGCGCGACGGCACGCCCAGGGGGTTGAGCACGATATCCACCGGAGTGCCGTCATCCAGGTAAGGCATGTCTTCCATCGGCACGATCATGGACACCACACCCTTGTTACCGTGGCGGCCGGCCATCTTGTCACCGGGCTGCATGCGACGCTTCACGGCCAGGTAGACCTTGACCATCTTCAGCACGCCCGGGGCCAGATCGTCACCGGCGGTGAGCTTGGCCTTCTGCTCCTTGAAGCGCTTCTCGAAGGCGTCATGCTGCAGCTTGAGCTGATCCTGCATCAGTTCCAGCTGTTCGTTGACTTCCTCGCTGCGCATGCGGATCTCGAACCACTTCTCGCGAGGCAGTTCGCTCAGATAGGTGCGGGTCACCTTGGCGCCATCCTTCAGGCCGCCGGGGCCACCGGCCGCCAGCTTGCCGGAGAGCAGCTTCTCCACGCGGTCGTAGATGTCGTCCTCGTAGATGCGCAGCTGGTCCTTGAGATCCTTGCGGACGGATTCCAGGGCCATTTCCTCGATCTGCAGGGCACGCTTGTCCTTCTCCACGCCGTCGCGGGTGAAGACGCGCACGTCGATCACGGTGCCCTCGATGCCGGAAGAGACACGCAGGCTGGTGTCTTTCACGTCCGAGGCCTTCTCGCCGAAGATGGCGCGCAGCAGCTTCTCTTCCGGGGTCAGCTGGGTCTCGCCCTTGGGCGTGACCTTGCCTACCAGGATGTCACCCGGCTTCACCTCCGCACCCACGTAGACGATGCCCGACTCATCCAGCTTGGACAGCAGACCCTCGGACACGTTGGGGATGTCGGCACTGATCTCCTCCGGCCCCAGCTTGGTGTCCCGGGCCACGCAGGTGAGTTCCTCGATATGGATCGAGGTAAAGCGGTCTTCCTGCACCACCCGCTCGGAGATGAGGATGGAATCCTCGAAGTTGTAGCCATTCCAGGGCATGAAGGCCACCAGCATGTTCTGGCCCAGGGCCAGTTCGCCCAGATCCGTCGAGGAACCGTCGGCGATGACGTCGCCGCGGGCGATGACGTCACCGACACGGACCAGCGGACGCTGGTTGATGCAGGTGTTCTGGTTGGAACGGGTGTACTTGATGAAGTTGTAGATGTCCACACCGGGTTCACCGGCTTCGGTCTCGTCGTCGTTGACGCGCACCACCACGCGGGCCGCGTCCACGGAGTCCACCACCCCGCCGCGACGGGCCACGATGGAAGAACCGGAGTCGATGGCCACGGTACGCTCGATGCCGGTGCCCACCACCGGGGTCTCGGCACGCAGACAGGGCACCGCCTGACGCTGCATGTTGGAACCCATGAGGGCGCGGTTGGCGTCGTCATGCTCCAGGAACGGAATCAGCGCCGCCGCCACGGAGACGATCTGCTTGGGCGAGATGTCCATGCACTGGATCTTGTCCGGGGTGGACATGGTGAACTCGTTCTGGAACCGGCAGGACACCAGTTCGTCCACCAGGCTGCCGGACTCGTCCAGGGTGGCGTTCGCCTGGGCGATGACGTAGTTGCCTTCCTCGATGGCCGACAGATACAGGATCTCCTCGGTCACCTTGCCGTCCACCACCCGGCGGTACGGGGTTTCCAAAAAGCCGTAGCGGTTGGTGCGGGCGTACACGGCCAGAGAGTTGATCAGACCGATGTTCGGACCTTCCGGGGTCTCGATGGGGCAGACGCGACCATAGTGGGTGGGATGCACGTCACGGACTTCGAAGCCCGCCCGCTCGCGGGTCAGACCGCCGGGACCCAGGGCGGAGATACGCCGCTTGTGGGTGACCTCCGACAGCGGGTTGTTCTGGTCCATGAACTGGGAGAGCTGGCTGGAGCCGAAGAATTCCTTCACCGCCGCCGCCACCGGCTTGGCGTTGATCAGTTCCTGGGGCATCAGACCTTCGCTCTCGGCCACGCTCAGGCGTTCCTTCACGGCCCGCTCCACGCGCACCAGGCCGACGCGGAAGACGTTCTCCGCCATCTCGCCCACGCTACGCACGCGACGGTTGCCCAGGTGGTCGATGTCGTCCACATGGCCGTTGCCGTTACGGATGTCGATCAGGACCTTGATCACGTCCAGGATGTCGTTGTTGTCCAGCACGCCGGGGCCGATTTCTTCCTCGCGGCCGACGCGGCGGTTGAACTTCATGCGACCCACGGCGGAAAGATCGTACCGGTCTTCGCTGAAGAACAGGCTCTGGAACAGATTCTCGGCGGCATCCTTGGTCGGCGGCTCACCCGGACGCATCATCCGGTAGATCTCCACCTGCGCCTCCAGCTGGGAACGCGTGGTGTCAATGCGCAGGGTGCTGGAGATATAGGGACCGTGATCCAGATCGTTGGTGTAGAGGGTACGGAAGGTCTTGGTGCCGGAACGACGGATCTTCTCCAGCATGTCGGGCGTGAGCTCGTCGTTGGCATTGGCCACCAGCTCGCCGCTGTCCTCGTCGACGATGGTATGGGCCAGGATCTTGCCCACCAGGAACTCGGCCGGCACTTCCAGGGACTTCAGCTCGGCCTGCTCCATCTGGCGCACGTGGCGGGCAGTGATGCGACGGCCGGATTCCACCAGCAACTGGTCGCCCACATAGATGTCAAAGGCCGCCGTCTCGCCACGCAGGCGCTCCGGGACCAGTTCCATCTCGAAACCTTCCTTGAGGATCTTGACCGTATGGGTCTCGAAGAAGGTTTCCAGGATGTCTTCTTCCTCCATGCCCAGGGCACGGAGCAGCACCGTCGCGGGCAGCTTGCGGCGACGGTCGATACGCACAAAGATGGCGTCCTTGGGATCAAACTCGAAGTCCAGCCAGGAGCCGCGGTAGGGAATCACGCGGGCATTGAACAGGAGTTTGCCGGAACTGTGGGTCTTGCCCTTGTCGTGGTCGAAGAACACGCCGGGGGACCGGTGCAGCTGGGACACGATCACGCGCTCGGTACCATTGATCACAAAGGTACCGTTCTCGGTCATGAGCGGCAGTTCGCCCATGTAGACTTCCTGCTCCTTGATGTCCTTGACCACACGGGAGCCCGCCGGGGCTTCCTTGTCGTAGATCACCAGGCGCAGCAGCACACGCAGCGGAGCGGCGTAGGTCATCCCCCGCAGCTGGCATTCCTTCACATCAAATACGGGATCACCCAAGCGGTAGCTGACGTATTCCAGTTCCACGGACCCGGAATAGCTCACGATCGGGAACACCGACTTGAAGGCGGCGTGCAGACCTATCTCGTCGCGGCCCTGACGGGGCTCGCTCATCTGCAGGAACTGACGGTAGGAATCAATCTGCGTGGCCAGCAGATAGGGGACATCGAGGATCTGGGGCCGTTTGCCGAAATCCTTGCGGATGCGCTTCTTCTCGGTGTAGCTATAAGCCATTGTGATTCCTCACACTAGAATCGACACGCCACCCTTGTGTGCGGGGTGAAGTGGAGCAAGCAGCAAGAGGCCGGCGGTGCATCACCGCCAGCCCCCGGGTGTCACGCGACCAGGTCGCGAAACAAAGACCAGACCAACGCCTTACTTGAGTTCGACGCTGGCGCCGGCTTCTTCCAGTTCCTTCTTGATCTTCTCGGCTTCATCCTTGTTCACGCCTTCCTTCACGGTGGCGGGAGCGGATTCGACCATGTCCTTGGCTTCCTTCAGACCCAGACCGGTCAGACCGCGGATGACCTTGATCACGTTGACCTTGTTGGCGCCGAAGCTGGTCATGACGACATCGAACTCGTCCTTGACTTCAGCAGCGGCTTCGCCACCGGCGGCGGCGACGGGGGCGGCAGCCACGGCAGCGGCAGCGCTCACGCCGAACTTCTCTTCCATCGCGGAAATCAGATCAACGATTTCCAGAACGGTCATGTTGGAAATGGTTTCCAGGATTTCTTCTTTCGAAACAGCCATGGTTAACTCCTAAGAGGGTGTGATACCCGATTCGGTTCAAAAATATGCTCAGGCAGCAGCCTGTTTCTGGTCGCGAATAGCGGCCACAGTGCGAACGAACTTGCCCGGGACTTCGTTGAGGGTGCGCGCGAACTTGTCGAGCGGCGCCTTCATGACAGCCATGAGCAGGCTGATGGCCTGGTCGCGGGTCGGCATGCTGGCCAGACGATCCAGGTCGCCCGGGCCCAGCAGCTGTCCACCCACGGACACCATCTTGCACTCCAGCTTCGCGTGGCTCTTGGAAAAGTCCTTGACCAGTCTTGCAGCAGCACCCGGATCTTCCTGGGAGAAGGCCAGGACCAAGGGTCCGACCATACCTTCCTGCATGCACTGGAAATCGGTCCCCTCGACCGCACGACGGGCGAGGGAATTCTTCACCACCCGCAGGTAGACGCCGGACTCACGCGCTTTCTTGCGCAGTTCGGTCATCTCGCCCACGGAGAGCCCGCGATATTCAGCCGCAACGGCTGAATAAGCACTGGCGGCCACCGCAGCGACCTCAGAGACAATCGCCTTCTTGTCTTCGAGATTCAGTGCCACGGATATACCTCCTGTTTGACGTCAAGGGCATGCGCCGATGACGCTGAGTGATAAAGCCGGAGGCCGGGCCTCCGACTACCTTTACGGCGTACCCTCAGCAGGAAGAACCTGAATCGGGAGACACCGTCTGCGCAGGCGGACCTGAAACTTCCATTAAGTCCCGGCAACCGGGACGCCTGCGGTCTTGGACGGATACCGGCTTGCGCCGGCAGTCCCACCCAAACTTAAACATTTAAACGCCCTTCCCCCCCGCGGGGGGAGAAGGACTTGAAGCCATTACAGCGCCAGCGAACCCTGATCCACCGGCACGCCGGGGCCCATGGTGGTGGAAACGGTCACCCGCTTCATGTACACACCCTTGGCGGCAGCCGGCTTGGCCTTCATCAGGTCGCCCAGCAGCGCCATCAGGTTCTCTTCCAGCGCCTTGGGCTCAAAGCTCACGTTGCCGATGGTGCAGTGGATGATGCCGCCCTTGTCGGTGCGGTAACGCACCTGACCGGCCTTGGCATTTCTCACCGCGCCGGCCACGTCGGCAGCCACCGTGCCCACCTTGGGGTTCGGCATCAGGCCGCGGGGACCCAGGATCTGACCCAGCTGGCCCACCACGCGCATGGCGTCGGGGCTGGCGATCACCACGTCGAAATTCAGATTGCCGGCCTTCACCTCGGCGGCCAGATCATCCATGCCGACGATATCGGCACCCGCTTCACGGGCGGCGTCGGCATTGGCACCCTGGGTGAACACGGCCACGCGCACGGTCTTGCCGGTGCCGTTGGGCAGCACGGTGGAACCACGCACCACCTGGTCAGACTTACGCGGGTCCACACCCAGGTTCACGGCCACGTCCACAGACTCACTGAACTTGGCGGAAGCCGTGTCCTTCAGCAGTTGAAGGGCTTCGGACACCGGATACATCTTGCCCGGCTCGACCTTCTCGCGGATCGCCCGCATGCGCTTGCTCAGCTTTGCCATCTCACACGCCCTCCACGTCAAGACCCATACTGCGCGCACTGCCGGCGATGGAACGCACGGCGGCGTCCAGATCCGCGGCGGTCAGGTCAGGCATCTTGGTACGGGCCACTTCTTCCACCTGCTCACGGGTCACCTTGCCCACCTTGACGATGTTGGGGGTAGCGGAACCCTTGGGCACACCGGCGGCCTTGCGCAGCAGCACGGAAGCCGGCGGGGTCTTGGTGATAAAGGTGAAGGAACGGTCGGAATAGACGGTGATCACCACAGGAATCGGCAGACCCGGCTCCAGACTCTGGGTCTGGGCATTGAAGGCCTTACAGAATTCCATGATGTTCACACCACGCTGACCCAGTGCAGGGCCGACGGGGGGACTGGGGTTGGCCTTACCGGCGGCCACCTGAAGCTTGATGTAAGCTTCGATCTTCTTAGCCATGACATGAACTCCTGAGTGTGGGTGCTAGCGCCTTTCGGCTCCCCTGAGGAAAAGCGGCAGGACCCGGGGCTCCCCAGGTCCTGCCGCAATTCGGTCATTCCAGCAGATCTATACCTTCTCGACCTGATGAAACTCCAGCTCCACGGGCGTGGAGCGGCCAAAAATCTGTACAGCCACCAGCAGGCGGTTCTTGTCGTAGTTGACCTCTTCGACGACGGCATTGAAATCGTTGAAGGGACCATCGGTCACCCGGACCACTTCTCCGGGCTCGAACAAGACCTTGGGACGCGGTTTTTCCGCGCCTTCCTGCATGCGCTGCAGAATAACATCGACTTCCTTGTCAGAAATGGGCGTGGGACGATCGGCATTGGCGCCGATGAAACCCAGCACCTTGGGCACGCTCTTCACGAGGTGCCAGGTGTCTTCGTCCATCTCCATCTGGACCAGGACATAACCGGGGAAGAACTTGCGCTCGCTCTTGCGCTTTTGTCCGTCGCGCATCTCCACCACTTCCTCGGTGGGCACGAGGATGTCCCCGAACTTGTCCTGCATGTCGAAACGGGCAACGCGCTCCTTGAGGGAGCGCTTCACCTGATTCTCGAAACCGGAATATGCATGCACGACATACCAACGCAGGGCCATCTTGACTTCCTAATTGCTCAGCGGATGAATTCGCGAATTGACCACCCCAGCAGCATATCGATCAGCCACAGCATGATCGCCACGAGAATAGTCACAGCCAGGACGACCAGAGAAGTCTGCAGTGTCTCGACCCGGGTGGGCCAGACCATCTTGCGCACTTCCGTGCGTGATTCCTGAAGGAATCCCGCCAGCGCCCGACCCTTGGCAGTGGTAAATACGATACCCACCGCCACCCCGCTGATTGCCAGCAGGCCCAGAACGCGGAAGAGCGTCGACCCGT
Source organism: Ectothiorhodospira sp. PHS-1 (assembly GCF_000225005.1). Classification (NCBI taxonomy): domain Bacteria; kingdom Pseudomonadati; phylum Pseudomonadota; class Gammaproteobacteria; order Chromatiales; family Ectothiorhodospiraceae; genus Ectothiorhodospira; species Ectothiorhodospira sp. PHS-1. The sequence goes on from NZ_AGBG01000043.1 coordinate 15,070, forward strand.
CCGAGAACCAATAAAAGCCGATGACGCCCGCCACCAGCAGCCCAACGGCTACCAGTAGCTTGACGGTGTCGAAACCGGCACCTTCTACTTCCGCTTTACCTGCCATGGGATAGAACTTGACCCGGTTGCAATCGCAACTGCCTGCGAGAGATGGCAGGCCAGGAGGGACTCGAACCCCCAACCTGCGGTTTTGGAGACCGCTGCTCTGCCAATTGAGCTACTGGCCTGTAACAACCGATACAAGCGAATCGCCTTTCGATTCAAACCCGGCGCCCACTTTGGGAGGGCGCCGGACTCAAGCCGATGCAGCCGGACGATTGTATCGCCTCGGCGGATGATTCCGCCAGTACTTCTTACTGCTTACTCGATGATCTTGGAAACGACGCCGGCACCGACGGTACGGCCACCTTCACGGATCGCGAAGCGCAGACCGTCTTCCATCGCGATCGGCGCGATCAGGGATACGGTCATCTTCACGTTGTCACCCGGCATCACCATCTCGATGCCTTCCGGCAGATCGCAGGAACCGGTCACGTCCGTGGTACGGAAGTAGAACTGCGGACGG
>NZ_AGBG01000042.1:0-15885 GCF_000225005.1 Ectothiorhodospira sp. PHS-1
TCGTCCGCAGTTCTACTTCCGTACCACGGACGTGACCGGTTCCTGCGATCTGCCGGAAGGCATCGAGATGGTGATGCCGGGTGACAACGTGAAGATGACCGTATCCCTGATCGCGCCGATCGCGATGGAAGACGGTCTGCGCTTCGCGATCCGTGAAGGTGGCCGTACCGTCGGTGCCGGCGTCGTTTCCAAGATCATCGAGTAAGCATCATGGCAGCCAAGCAGAGAATCCGTATTCGCCTCAAGGCCTTCGATCATCGTCTGATTGATCGTTCCGCCAGTGAGATCGTGGAAACCGCGAAGCGGACCGGTGCCCGTGTGAAGGGCCCGATCCCGCTGCCGACCAAGATGGAAAGCTTTACCGTGCTGATTTCTCCGCACGTCAACAAGGATGCCCGTGATCAGTACGAGATCCGTACTCACAAGCGCCTGATGGACATCATGGACCCCACGGACAAGACCGTGGACGCCCTGATGAAGCTGGATCTGGCCGCCGGCGTGGATGTGCAAATAAAGCTTAACTAGCCGCATTAGTTGTGGCATAATTGTTGGCTTTCCATGGCCCGGTGCAGGGTAACTTGTGCCGGGCCGTGATTTTCAGAACGCAGAATAATTTCTTCGGCGCTCCTTTTCGGGGCGGAAGCAAGAGGTAGTGTCATGGCAATCGGACTGGTCGGTCGCAAGGTGGGCATGACTCGTGTCTTCACTGAAGACGGAGTCTCCCTGCCGGTGTCTGTCATCGAGGTTGAGCCTAACCGGGTGGCGCAGGTTAAGACCAGCGACCGGGATGGTTATCGGGCCGTGCAGGTCGCGGTGGGCAGCCGCAAGGCAAGTCGTGTTTCCAAGCCCCAGGCGGGCCACCTGGCCAAGGCCGGTGTGGAAGCCGGTCGCGGGCTTTGGGAATTCCGTCTTGAAGACGGGGAAGGTGAAGGCATCGAAGCGGGTGCCAGCCTCAATGTGGAAGTCTTTTCCGCGGGTCAGAAGGTGGATGTCACCGGGACCAGCAAGGGTAAGGGCTTCCAGGGTGTCATCAAGCGTCACAATTTCAGTATGCAGGATGCCACTCATGGTAACTCGCGCTCTCACCGGGCGCCGGGCTCGATCGGTCAAAACCAGACTCCGGGTCGCGTATTCAAGGGTAAGAAGATGGCCGGCCAGATGGGGAATGAGCGCTGCACCGTGCAGAACCTGGAAGTGGTCCGGGTTGATGTCGAGCGCAATCTGCTCCTGATTCATGGTGCGGTGCCGGGTTCCACCGGTGGTGACGTGCTGGTGCGTCCCGCTGTTAAGGCGAAAGGTTGAATCTCATGAAGCTTCAGGTTCAAGACACCCAGCAGGACGTCGAGGTCTCTGATCGCGCGTTCGGTCGGGATTTTAACGAGGCCCTGGTGCACCAGGCCGTGGTTGCCTACATGGCAGGCGGTCGTGCCGGTACCAAGGCGCAGAAGAGTCGCAGTGATGTGCGTGGCGGCGGTGCCAAGCCTTGGCGTCAGAAGGGTAGTGGCCGTGCTCGTGCTGGTACCATTCGCAGCCCGCTGTGGCGTGGGGGCGGTGTGACCTTCGCGGCACGTCCCCGGGATTATTCCCAGAAGCTGAACAAGAAGATGTATCGCGCCGCCATGGCCAGCATCTTCTCCGAGCTGGTTCGTCAGGATCGTCTGGTGGTGGTGGATGCGTTCAGTGTCGATGCCCCCAAGACCCGTGATCTGAAGGCCAGGCTGGATGGCATGAATCTCGAAGGTGCCCTGATCGTTACCGCCGAGGCGGATATCAATCTCTATCTGTCCGCCCGCAACCTGCTCCGCGTGGGTGTGTGTGAAGTGGTAGATCTGAATCCGGTGGCTCTGGTGGGCTTCGACAAGGTGATCATCACCGTGCCGGCGCTGAAGCAAGTTGAAGGGTGGCTGTCATGAACGAGGAAAGACTGCTCAAGGTCCTGGTGGCCCCGCATGTGTCCGAAAAGGGCACCATGCTGGCTGAGCTGAACAATCAGCACGTGTTCAAAGTGGCCATCGACGCGACCCGCGTCGAGGTAAAGAAGGCGGTTGAATCCTTGTTCGACGTCAAGGTCAACTCCGTGCGCATGCTGAACCAGCAGGGGAAGCGCAAGCGCATGGGTGTCCACGCCGGACGCCGCAAGCATTGGAAAAAGGCCTACGTGACTCTGGAAGCAGGTCACGACATTCAATTGGCCGGCAACGAGTAATCGGAAAGGTAACGCGAGATGGCGATCGTCAAGTCGAAACCCACCTCCGCGGGCCGTCGTTTTGTGGTCCGGGTGGTGACGCCCGATCTGCACAAGGGCGAGCCCTTCGGTCCTCTGCTGGAAAAGAAGCGCCGGTCGGGTGGTCGTAACAACCAGGGCCGCGTGACTGTGCGGCACGTGGGTGGCGGACACAAGCAGCACTACCGCATCGTGGACTTCAAGCGGAATAAGGATGGTATCCCGGGCAAGGTCGAGCGCCTGGAATATGATCCGAACCGCACCGCGCATCTTGCGCTGGTCCTGTATGCAGACGGCGAGCGGCGGTATATCATTGCGCCCCGCGGCGTCAAGGCGGGCGATCCGATCGTCTCCGGCGTCCACGCTCCGATCAAGCCGGGTAGCGCGCTGCCCCTGCGGAACATTCCGCTGGGTACCGTGGTGCACTGCATTGAGATGCGTCCCGGCAAGGGTGCCCAGCTGGCACGCAGTGCCGGCGCCGGCGTCCAGCTGGTGGCCCGTGAAGGTCAGTACGCGACCCTGCGTCTTCGCTCCGGCGAGATGCGCAAGGTGCATGCCGACTGCCGCGCCACCATCGGCGAAGTGGGTAATCAGGAGCACAGTCTGCGCAAGTTCGGCAAGGCCGGTGCGAAGCGTTGGCTGGGAATCCGTCCCACCGTTCGCGGTACGGCCATGAACCCGGTGGATCACCCGCATGGTGGTGGTGAGGGCCGGAACTTCGGTCTGCATCCGGTCACCCCGTGGGGTGTGCCGACCAAGGGTTACAAGACCCGCAAGAACAAGCGTACGGACAACATGATTGTTCGCCGTCGCAAAGCGAAGTAAGAGGGGATAGGTCAGTGCCGCGTTCGCTCAAGAAAGGTCCTTTTGTCGATCATCATCTGCTGAAGAAGGTCGAAACCGCCGCCGCCAACAATGACCGGCGTCCGGTCAAGACCTGGTCCCGCCGGTCGATGGTCATTCCGCAAATGGTGGGCTTGACTATCGCCGTGCATAACGGCCGTCAGCACGTGCCCGTGCTGGTCAGTGAGAATATGGTGGGTCACAAGCTCGGGGAGTTCGCGGCAACGCGCACCTTCAAGGGCCATGTGGCCGACAAGAAGGCTAGGTAGAGGATCATCATGGAAACCATGGCTCAACTGCGATTTGCGCGTATATCGCCGCAGAAATGCCGCCTGGTGGCGGATCAGGTTCGGGGGCTGCCCGTCGAGCGGGCTCTCCAGGTGCTGAGCTTCAGCCCCAAGAAGGGTGCTCACCTGGTGAAGAAGGTTCTCGAGTCGGCCATTGCCAACGCAGAACACAATGACGGCGCTGATGTGGACGAGCTCAAGGTATCACGCATTTGCGTGGACCAGGGGCCGGTTCTCAAGCGCATCGCGGCACGGGCGAAAGGCCGTGCCAACCGGATCACGAAACGCACGAGCCATATCACTGTGGCCGTGAGCGCTGAGTAAAGTTAGGGGTCTGAGATGGGTCAGAAAGTAAATCCGATCGGCTTCCGCCTTGGGATCTCCGCCGACTGGGCGTCAACCTGGTACGCCGACGGACGGGATTATGCGGATAACCTGCACAAGGACCTGGAAATTCGTCAGTTCCTGAAGCAGAAACTGGCCCAGGCCTCTGTCAGCCGGATCCAGATCGCCAGGCCTGCGCGCCAGGCGTTCATCACGATCCACACGGCGCGTCCGGGTATCGTCATTGGCAAGAAAGGGGAAGACATCGAGTCTCTGCGCAAGGAAGTGGCGGGTCGACTGGGTCTGGCTGTCCCCAACGTCAAGATCAACATTGAAGAGATCCGCAAGCCGGAGACCGACGCACAGTTGGTCGCCGAAGGGATTGCCCAGCAGTTGGAGCGCCGCATCATGTTCCGTCGCGCCATGAAGCGCGCCGTGGGCAATGCGATGCGCCTGGGTGCGCTGGGTGTGAAGGTTCATGTATCCGGTCGCTTGAACGGTGCGGAAATCGCCCGCAGCGAGTGGTACCGGGAAGGCCGCGTGCCGCTGCATACGTTGCGCGCTGACATTGATTATGGGTTTGCCGAAGCTCGCACCACGTACGGCATCATCGGCGTCAAGGTGTGGGTGTTCAAGGGTGAAGTGTTCGACTTCGATAGCAAGACGGACGCTCCCCAGGATGGCAAGGCCGCGGTTAACTGAGGAGTTGAAAGATGCTGCAGCCCAAGAGGACCAAATTCCGCAAGCAGTTCAAGGGCAAGAACCGCGGTCTCGCCACCTCCGGCGAAAAGGTCAGTTTCGGTGAATACGCCCTGAAGTCCATGGATCGGGGCCGGATCACGGCGCGCCAGATCGAGGCAGCCCGCCGTGCCATGACCCGTCATGTGAAGCGTGGCGGCAAGATCTGGATTCGGGTATTCCCGGATGTGCCGGTCACCAAGAAGCCCGTTGAAGTGCGTATGGGTAAGGGTAAGGGCAACGTGGAATACTGGGTGTGCAAGATTCAGCCCGGTCGCGTGCTCTACGAGATGGAAGGCGTCAGTGAGGAAGTGGCACGCGAGGCCTTCCGCCTGGCCGCCGCCAAGCTGCCCATCAAGACCGCATTTGTGACTCGGCAGGTGATGTGATGAAGGTAAGCGAAGTACGTGAAAAGGGCAGCGACGAGCTGCAGGGCGAACTGCTGGAGCTCTACCGCGAGCAGTTCAAAATGCGCATGCAGAAGGGCACCGGCCAGTCGCCGCGTCCTGACCGCTTCGGCAAGATCCGCAAGGATATTGCCCGCATCAAGACCGTGCTGAATCAGCGTTCGATGGCAGGCGAGTGAAGTCATGAGCGAACAGGAACAGAAAGAACAGCGTGCGATCACCGGCCGTGTGGTGAGCGACAAGATGGACAAGACCCGTACCGTGCTCATCGAGCGCCGGGTCAAGCATCCGCTGTACGGTAAGTACATGCGTCGCTCCACGAAGCTCCATGTGCACGACGAGAACAATGATTCCCGGATGGGCGACAAGGTCCTGGTGAAGGAGTGCCGTCCCATGTCCCGGACCAAGACGTTCCGTCTGCTTAAGGTCGTTGAGCGCGCGCCTGAGTAAGCCGGTGCAAGTGACCACCGATAGGAAGTGAGATCAGAACATGATTCAGATGCAGACGGTTTTGGATGCAGCGGACAACAGCGGGGCGCGCCGGGTCCAGTGCATCAAGGTGCTTGGCGGCTCTCATCGCCGCTATGCCAGCGTGGGTGACATCATCAAGGTGAGCGTCAAGGACGCCATCCCCCGTGGTAAGGTGAAGAAGGGCGAGGTGTATAACGCCGTGGTGGTGCGGACGGCCAAGGGCGTGCGTCGTCCGGATGGGTCGGTGGTGCGCTTTGACCGCAATGCGGCCGTTCTGCTCAACAACCAGCTCCAGCCCATCGGCACCCGTATCTTCGGACCCGTGACCCGCGAACTGCGTAGCGAGCGGTTCATGAAGATTATTTCACTGGCGCCGGAAGTCCTGTAAGGCTGAGGTAAGAGACGATGCGCAGAATTCGACAGGGTGATGACGTGGTAGTCATCGCCGGCAAAGACAAGGGCCGCCGCGGTACCGTTCTGAAGGTGCTCGAAAATGATCGGGTGCTGGTCCAGAACATCAACATGGTGAAGAAGCACCAGAAGCCAAATCCTTACGCGGGCGTGAGTGGCGGCATCATCGACAAGGAGATGCCCTTGCATATCTCCAACGTGATGCTGTACAACCCTGCGTCCGGCAAGGGCGACCGCGTCGGGTTCAGGACTCTGGAGGACGGCCGCAAGGTGCGCGTCTACAAGTCCAACAACGAAGTCGTCGACGCGTCTTAAGGTGGATCAGATGGCCAGGCTGAAAGCATTTTATCAGGAGACGGTGGTGAAGCAGCTCATGGAGCGCTTCAACTATTCCAACGTCATGGAGGTACCGCGTATCACCAAGATCACCCTGAACATGGGTCTGGGTGAAGCGGTGGCCGACAAGAAGATCATCGAGCACGCCCTGGGCGACATGACCGCCATCGCCGGTCAGAAGCCCGTGGTGACGCGTGCCCGCAAGTCCATCGCAGGCTTCAAGATCCGTGATGACTATCCCATTGGCTGCAAGGTGACCCTGCGCCGGGAGCGGATGTACGAATTTCTCGATCGTCTGGTGAGCGTGGCGTTGCCCCGCGTGCGTGACTTCCGTGGTATCTCCGGCAAGTCCTTCGACGGTCGCGGCAACTTCAACATGGGCATTCGGGAACAGATCATCTTCCCTGAAGTGGACTACGACAAGATCGACGCCCTGCGTGGCATGGACATCACCATCACCACCACGGCCAAGACCGACGAGGAAGGCCGGGCGCTGCTGGAAGCGTTCCGCTTCCCGTTCAAGCAATAAGAGGTTTATAGAGCTATGGCCAAAACTTCCATGATGATGCGCGAACTCAAGCGCGCCCAGTTGGTTAAGCAGTACTCGGCGAAGCGCGCGGAGCTGAAGGCGCTCATCCAGAACCCGGAGACGAGCCACGAGGATCGCATGGCTGCAGTGATGAAGCTGCAGAAGCTGCCCCGTGATTCCAGTCCTGTGCGTCAGCGCAATCGCTGCCACCTGACCGGTCGTCCCCATGGGTACTATCGGAAATTTGGCCTGGGTCGCAACAAGCTGCGCGAGGCGGCCATGCGCGGGGATGTCCCCGGCCTGGTCAAGTCGAGCTGGTAAGAGGGAAACACCTGATATGAGCATGACCGATCCCGTGGCAGATCTGCTGACCCGCATCCGCAATGGCCAGCGCGCTGCCAAGACCGAAATCAGCCTGCCGTCTTCCAAGCTGAAGGTGGCCATCGCCAACGTCCTCAAGGAGGAAGGCTACGTCGCCGATGTGGTGGTGAGCGAGCAGGACAAGAAACCCGTCATGACGGTGAAGCTGAAGTACTTCCAGGGCCGCCCGGTCATCGAGACCATCCGTCGCGTCAGCCGGCCTGGTCTGCGGATCTACCGTAGCAAGGATGAACTGCCCAAGGTGATCGGCGGACTGGGTGTCGCCATCGTCTCCACCTCCAAGGGTGTGATGACCGATCGCCAGGCCCGCGCCCAGGGTCAGGGCGGCGAAGTACTCTGCATCGTCTCCTAATCGGATTGAAGCCATGTCCCGAGTAGCGAAAAACCCCATCGCACTGCCCAAGGGCGTCGATGTGTCTATCAGCAATGAGTCAATCTCCGTGAAGGGGCCGAAGGGAAATATTGCCTTCCCGGCCAATTCGAACGTCGAGATTGCCCAGGAAGAAGGTGTGCTTACCTTCAAGCCTGCCAATAATGATACCCGTCACAACGCCATGGCGGGTACAATGCGCGCCGTTGTGAACAACATGGTGGTGGGTGTGAGCGAAGGTTTCCAGCGCAAGCTGGAGCTCGTGGGCGTGGGCTATCGTGCCCAGGCGCAGGGTAACAAGCTGAACCTGACTCTTGGTCTGTCCCACCCGGTGGAATATCCGGTGCCGGAAGGCATCAGCATCGAGACCCCCAGCCAGACCGAAATCCTGGTGAAGGGCGTCGACAAGCAGAAGGTGGGGCAGGTTGCCTCCGAGATTCGCCGCTACCGTCCGCCGGAGCCCTACAAGGGCAAGGGTATCCGGTATGCGAATGAACAGATCATCCGCAAGGAAGCGAAGAAGAAGTAGGCTAGGTGACCGCAATGGATAAGAAAGAAGCTCGACTCCGGCGCTCCAAGCGGGCCCGGTACAAAATCCGTGAACTCGGCGCCCATCGTCTCTGCGTGCACCGCACGCCGCGGCATGTGTACGCGCAGATCATCGCGCCCTCCGGTTCCGAGGTGCTGACCTGCGCCTCCACCGTGGAAGCCGATGTGCGCGGTGGCCTGAAGTCCACCGGCAACATTGAAGCGGCTGCCGCCGTGGGCCGTCTGATTGCCGAGCGTGCGGTCGCCAAGGGTATCAAGAAGGTGGCGTTCGACCGCTCGGGGTTCAAGTATCACGGCCGTGTGAAGGCGCTGGCCGATGCCGCCCGCGAAGGTGGCCTGGAATTCTGACAAGGGTGATGCAATGGCAAGTGTGAATGCGAGCGAGAACGACGGCCTTCAGGAGAAGCTCATCTCCGTCAACCGCGTGGCCAAGGTGGTCAAGGGTGGACGCCAGTTTCGTTTTACTGCCCTGACCGTGGTCGGTGACGGCAACGGCAAGGTCGGCTTTGGCTACGGCAAGGCCCGTGAAGTGCCCCTGGCTATCCAGAAGGCGATGGAATCCGCGCGCAAGAACATGCGCTCCGTCCCCCTGAACGATGGCACGCTGCATTACTCCGTGAGTTCCCGTCACGGCGCCGCGAAGGTCTTCATGCAGCCGGCTTCCGAAGGTACCGGCATCATTGCCGGTGGTGCCATGCGCGCCGTCTTCGAAGTGGTGGGCGTGCGTAACGTGCTGGCCAAGTGCATTGGCTCGCGCAACCCCATCAATGTGGTGCGCGCGACCCTGAATGGCTTGACCGCCGTGCATGATCCGAAGCTCATCGCCGCCAAGCGTGGCAAGAAACTCGAAGAGATCGTGGGGTAATCATGGCAGCCGCGAACGAACTCAAGGTGACGCTGATCCGCAGCAAGCATGGGCGGCTGAAGAGCCACCAGGCCTGCCTGCGCGGCCTCGGCATCCGTCGTATCCACAATCCGGTGGTCGTCAAGGATACGCCGGAAAATCGGGGGATGATCAACAAGGTATCCTATCTCCTGAAGGTTGAGGAGGTTTGAGATGAGACTGAACAATCTGAGTCCCGCACCGGGTAGCCGTCCCGACGCCAAGCGTCTTGGCCGTGGTATCGGTTCCGGTCTGGGCAAGACCGGTGGCCGTGGTCACAAGGGTCAGAAGTCCCGTGCCGGCGGTTATCACAAGGTGGGCTTCGAGGGCGGTCAGATGCCCCTGCAGCGCCGCCTGCCGAAGGTGGGTTTCCGTTCCCGTACCAGTGCCGGCAATGCCGAGGTGCGTCTGCACGAGCTGGCCGGTCTGGAGGGCGTGATCGACCTGGCTGCCCTGAAGGCCGCCGGCATCGTGCCGGAACAGACCGTCAAGGCCAAGGTGATTGCTTCGGGTTCCATTGACAAGGCCGTGAGCCTCAAGGGCGTGGCCGTAACCAAGGGCGCGCGGGCTGCCATCGAGGCCGCCGGCGGGCAAATCGAGGACTAAGTGGCCGCTTCCAATACAGCAGGGGGCGCAACATTAGGCGGGCTGGGGAGGTTCACTGAACTTCGCCAGCGCCTTTTGTTTGTGCTGATGGCGTTGGTGGTCTACCGCATCGGGACCTTCATCCCGGTGCCGGGGATCGATCCCATTGCAATGGCGCAGTTCTACGACGCTCAGTCGGGAACCATTCTGGACATGTTCAACATGTTTGCGGGTGGGGCTCTTGAGCGTCTGAGTCTGTTTGCCCTCGGGGTGATGCCGTACATCTCGGCGGCCATCATCATGCAGCTTCTGGCTGCAACGGTGCCGGCCCTGCAACAGATCAAGAAGGAAGGGGAGCCGGGTAGGCGAAAAATCACCCAGTACACCCGCTACGGCACGGTGTTCCTGGCCCTGATCCAGAGTATCGGTATCGCCATTGCCCTGAATCAGCAGGTGATCGGCGACACCACGGTGGCGGTGAATCCGGGCATCGGTTTCATCTTCACCACGGTGGTCTCTCTGGTGACCGGTACGGTGTTTCTGATGTGGCTGGGTGAACAGGTGACGGAGCGGGGTATCGGCAACGGTATTTCGATCATCATCTTCGCCGGTATCGTTGCCGGTCTGCCGGGTGCCCTGGGGGGAACTCTGGAACTGGCCAGTACCGGTGAGCTGTCTCCCGCCTTCGTGATCCTGCTCATGACCATGGGCATGGCGGTGATCGGTTTCATTGTCTTCGTGGAACGTGGTCAGCGTCGTATCACGGTCAACTATGCCAAGCGCCAGGTAGGGCGCAAGGTCTTCGGCGGTCAGAGCAGTCATCTGCCCCTGAAGCTGAACATGGCGGGTGTGATTCCGGCCATCTTCGCCTCCAGCATCATCCTGTTCCCCGCTACCCTGGGGACCTGGTTCGGGCAGGCGGAGGGCATGACCTGGCTGCGGGATCTGTCGACGGCCTTGGGCCCGGGACAGCCGCTCTACGTGATGCTTTATGGTGCGGCAATCGTATTCTTCTGCTTCTTCTATACGGCATTGGTGTTCAATGCCCGGGAGACGGCGGAAAACCTGAAAAAGTCAGGTGCCTTCATTCCAGGTATCCGGCCGGGGGCGCAGACCGAGCGGTATATCGATGGTGTCATGACCCGTCTGACGGCGGTGGGTGCCATCTACATCACCGCGGTGTGTCTGATGCCCGAGTTCCTGATCCTGTACTGGAACGTGCCCTTCTACTTCGGTGGTGCGTCCCTGCTGATCATCGTGATCGTGGTGATGGATTTCATGGCGCAGTTGCAGGCGCACCTGGTGTCCCATCAGTACGAGGGATTGATGCGCAAGGCCAACCTGAAAGGCTATGGCAAGTCGGGCATGCTGAGATAGCAGGCCCAGCTAGAGGAAATTTGAGATGAAAGTACGTGCGTCTGTAAAAAAGATTTGCCGCAACTGCAAGATCATCCGCCGCAATGGTGTGGTGCGTGTGATCTGCTCGGATCCCCGTCACAAACAGCGGCAGGGTTAACCGTTGATTCGGCGGCGTTCACTGGTTAGAATACCCGGCTTTTCCGCCGGTGCTTGGAGATAGCTGGATGGCTCGTGTAGCAGGTGTCAATATTCCGGACCACAAACATGCCGTGATTGCCCTTCAGGCAATCTACGGTGTCGGCAAAACCCGCGCCCAGAAGATCTGTGAGGCAGCAGGGATTCGTCCGGACATCAAGATCCGCGAACTCTCCGAAGACGAAGTGGAGAAGGTGCGTACGGAAGTGGGTCGTTTCACGGTCGAGGGTGACCTTCGTCGTGAGACCTCCATGAACATCAAGCGCTTGATGGATCTGGGTTGCTACCGGGGCTTGCGCCACCGTCGCGGCCTGCCTCTGCGCGGTCAGCGTACCCGCACGAATGCACGCACCCGCAAGGGACCGCGTCGCCCCATCCGCAAGTAATTATCAGGATTACAGGAAACAGGTATGGCACAGGCCCCCACCCGGACCCGTAAGAAGGTCAAGAAGTCCGTCTCCGACGGTGTGGCGCATGTCTATGCGTCCTTCAATAACACGATCGTGACGATCACCGACCGCCAGGGCAACACCCTGTCCTGGGCCACGGCCGGTGGTTCCGGGTTCCGCGGCTCCCGCAAGAGCACGCCGTTCGCCGCCCAGGTGGCTGCCGAGCGTGCCGGTACGGCTGCTCAGGAATATGGTCTCAAGAATCTGGAAGTGCTCGTCAAGGGTCCTGGCCCGGGTCGGGAGTCGGCGGTTCGCGCCCTGAACAACGTGGGCTTCAAGATCACGAACATCAGCGACATCACGCCGATTCCCCACAATGGTTGCCGTCCGCCGAAGAAGCGGCGCGTATAGTCCCGGAGGAGCACCATGGCACGTTATATTGGTCCCAAGTGCAAGCTGAGTCGCCGCGAAGGCACCGACTTGTCCCTGAAGAGCCGCGTTCGCGCACTGGATTCCAAGTGCAAGCTGGACAAGGCTCCCGGGCAGCACGGCGATCGCCGTACCCGCCTGTCCGACTACGGTGTGCAGCTGCGTGAAAAGCAGAAGCTGCGCCGTATTTATGGAGTTCTGGAGCGTCAGTTCCGCAACTACTATAAGGAAGCGAGCCGCCTGAAGGGCTCCACCGGTGACAACCTGCTGCGTCTGCTGGAATGCCGGCTGGACAACGTGGTGTACCGGATGGGCTTTGGCAGCACCCGCGCGGAAGCCCGTCAGCTGGTGAGCCATAAGGCCATTCAAGTGAACGGTCGCACCGTGAACATCCCTTCCTATCAGGTCAAGCCCACGGACGTGATCTCCATTCGCGAGAAGTCCCGCAAGCAGGTCCGCATCCAGGATTCCCTGGCGCTGGCCGAGCAGTTCGGCTTCCCCGAGTGGGTGGACGTGGACACCAAGAAAATGGAAGGCGTGTTCAAGAACGCTCCTGAGCGCAGCGACCTGCCGGCGGATATCAACGAATCCCTGGTGGTCGAGCTCTACTCCAAGTAATCAGTTACGAGGTCTTTGATGCAGACCAAGGTCAACGAACTCCTCAAGCCTCGGCATATCGAGGTCCAGTCCATCACGGACAATGTGTCCAAGGTGGTGCTGGAGCCGCTTGAGCGGGGTTTCGGTCATACGCTCGGCAACGCACTTCGCCGTATTCTGCTGTCCTCCATCCCCGGCGCCGCCGTGGTGGAGGCAGAGATTGAAGGCGTGCTGCATGAGTACACCACCCTCGAAGGGGTTCAGGAAGACGTCGTCGACGTGCTGCTGAACCTGAAGGGCATCGCACTGCGGATGACCGCCCGGGACGAAGCCACTCTGGTTCTGAAGAAGAAGGGACCGGGTGTGGTCACGGCCGGTGATATCACCCTGGATCATGACGTGGAAGTGGTGAATCCGGAGCATGTCATTGCGCATCTCACCAAGAGCGGTGAGCTGAACATGACCCTGAAGGTGGGCAAGGGCCGTGGCTATCAGCCGGTGTCCGCCCGTCGTCAGGCTGATGGCGAGGATCGCCCAATCGGTCGCTTGATGCTGGATGCCAGCTTCAGCCCGATCCGTCGTGTGGCCTACAACGTGGAAAGTGCCCGTGTGGAACAGCGCACCGACATGGACCGCCTGGTCATTGAGCTGGAGACCAACGGTACCGTGTCACCGGACGACGCCATTCGCCAGGCGGCCACCATCCTGCAGAGTCAGTTGATGGCATTTGTGGAACTGCGGGGTGACGAGACCGTGACCCAGGAAAGCAAGTCCATGGACATCGATCCGATCCTGCTGCGTCCGGTGGATGATCTGGAGTTGACGGTGCGTTCGGCCAACTGCCTGAAGGCGGAGAACATCTACTACATCGGTGATCTGATTCAGAGAACCGAAGTGGAGCTGCTCAAGACCCCGAACCTGGGCAAGAAGTCCCTGACCGAGATCAAGGACGTGCTGGCCTCCCATGGCCTGTCCATGGGCATGCGTCTTGAGAACTGGCCGCCGCCGGGCCTTAAAGAACACGAAAAGAAGAGCGCCGGTTAATCCCGGTCGTCTCGCAGATTTTGACTTAAGGAATATAAGCCATGCGTCACCGTCACTCGGGTAGGCAACTTAATCGCAACAGTTCACACCGCAAGGCCACCATGCAGAGCCTGGCGCTGTCGCTGTTCCGCCACGAAGCGATCAAGACGACGCTGCCCAAGGCGAAGGAACTGCGCCGGGTGGCTGAGCCCTTGATCACCTTGGCAAAGGAAGACAGCGTTCACACTCGCCGTCTTGCCTTTGCACGTCTGCGGGACGACGAGATCGTGGGCAAGCTGTTCAATGAACTGGGTCCTCGTTACCAGGCGCGTCCAGGTGGTTACCTGCGTATCCTGAAGTGCGGTTTCCGTAAGGGAGACAACGCACCGATGGCTTACGTGGAGCTGGTGGATCGTCCGGAGCCTGCGGCTGCGGAGGCCGCCGAGTAATCTTTCTCGGCATCATCTGCTGTTCATGTTGTTCCGAAAAAGCCGGCCTTGGTGCCGGCTTTTTCGTGTCCAGTGAAGCCGGGTGCCGCGCAGGACCCTGAAAGGGGGTGGGTTTGTGATCGTGACCTTCACCGATTTTGGTAGGGAGGGCCCCTATCTGGGGCAGATGGAGGCTGTGCTGGCTCATCGGGCGCCGCGTTCCCGGGTGATTCACCTGCAGACCGATGCGCCGGCCTTCCGCCCCCAGGCCGCCGCCTATCTGCTGCGGGCACTGCTAGCGCCTTTTCCGTCGGGGTGTGTGTTTTTGTGCGTGGTGGATCCGGGGGTGGGGACGCCCCGTCGCCCTCTGATGCTGCATGCCGGCGCGCACTGGTTGGTCGGACCTGACAACGGCTTGCTGCTGCCGGCGGCCCGTCGCCTGGGTGCGATGGAGGCATGGGTCATCCGCTGGGAGCCGCCGTTCCTTTCCCAAAGTTTTCATGGTCGGGATCTGTTTGCGCCGGTGGCGGCCATGCTGGCCAATGGAGACACCGTTCCCGGTGATCCGGTTCAGCTGGATGCGCTGCATGGCTGGGAGTGGTCGGCGGCCTTGTGGGAAGTGATCTATGTGGATGTCTACGGCAATGCGGTGACAGGGATCCCGGCCGACTCGCTGAACGATGCGGCAGTGTTCAACCTGGCGGGTGAGCACATTCCCTATCGGCGGGTCTTTGGGGAGGTGGTTCCGGGAGGTCTGTTCTGGTATCGCAATTCCATGGGTCTGGTGGAGATTGCCATGAACCAGGGCAGCGCCGCTCAGCGACTGGGGCTTGCTGTCGGCAGTCCCGTTGGGTGCGCGGGTTGAGGCTGTTCTGCCCACGGGTGGGGGGGCGAGCGTGCTTTTGTCTTGCCCTCAATGGCATATATCCTGATCTGTTTGGTCATTTCCGGGAGAGATTCATGAAGCCTGCTGGGGCGTATCGATTCAGACGAGCCATCCGGCCCTTTTCCTACACCGTGGCGATTGCCGCCTGTGGTCTGGGCACGGTGCTGGCGCTGCAGCAGGGATACGGCAATCTCTGGCTGGCGCTGCTGATCATCGGGGCGGGGGTGCTTATTCAGGCGGCGGTGAACCTGATCAACGATCATGCCGACCTACCGGTGCTGGAATCCCGTTTACAGGCCGCGGAAGGGGAGGCGCGCCGGGAGTGGGCGGAGGCCATTGAACATGTTCGACGTTATCATGCCCTGGGAATGATCTTTTTCGGCGTGTCCCTGTTGATCGGGCTGGGGCTTGTTCTGATGCAGGGTTGGCCCTTGTTGGTGATCATCATCCTGGGGCTGCTGGGGGGATATTTTTATTCCGCTGAACCCATCCACTATAAGCGTCGGGGGCTGGGCGTGGTGCTGGTGTTCTGGTTCATGGGCGTCCTGTTGGTGGGCGGATCAGCCATGGCCATGGGGGCGCCGATCACCCTGCCCATGCTGGCGGTGAGTATCCCGTTCAGTCTGCTTACGTCTCTGGTGCTGCTGTCGAACGAGATCCGGGATCATGAGGAAGATCGCCGCCATGGTCTGGGGACATTGACGGTGAGGATTGGGCTCGATGCGGGGCGATATCTGTATGTGGCCATGCTGGTGGGTGCTTACCTGGTCAGTTTGGGATTGTGGTTGGCTGGTTTGCTGCCCTGGGTGTGGCAGCTTCTTTTTTCGCTGCCCCTGGCCTTTGTGCCGTTGATGAAGGTTGTGAACCGCCAAGCCGATCGCAGTGATCTGCCGCCGTTGACCGGAAAGCTGTTTGCGGTATTTGCCCTGCTGTTCCTGTGCGCCTTCGTGCTGGAGCTTGCGCTGTAGCGGTTTGCCGGCCCCTCTCCCCTCGTGGTAGAGGGGCTGGGGAGAGTGGGGAAGGGAGTGTCCGGACTTGCGTGCTGTCGGGTTGTTTTTTAAGTGCTTGAAAAGATGTTTTTTTTGAAGAAATTTCAAAAAAGTTTCAAAAAGGGAGTTGACGGGAAAACTGAGGGGCCTATAATGCGCGCTCTCCAACGGCGAGACGGTCTGAACCGAAACGCGGTTGGCGAGATTGAGAGATCGGGGAGTTGACAAACGGTTTCGAGATCTTCAGGATTG
>NZ_AGBG01000041.1:0-16967 GCF_000225005.1 Ectothiorhodospira sp. PHS-1
CGCTGGCCACTGAGTGGAGGTATCCCTGCAGCTCCGCTGCCCAAAAAACCGCGTTGACCTCCCCAACTCCCTGGCGATGGTGACGCTGGCGCAGTTGGCGGGGTGTCTACCAATGCCATCGCCGTCATCATCAGACCTCGCTCACCTACTTGGCCGAGTTCGAATACCATTTCAATTAGCGCTACGACCTTAAGGCAATGATTCCACGGTTCCTTGACGGTAGCGACCAAGACACCACCGATGCCTTATCAGCTCCTAAAGCTGGCTGAACCATATGTGTAATCAGGTAACCTTTTACCCATGAATCCACTAAACATCCTGCTGCCCACCTTCGCCCTGGTGGTGCTGGGCCATCTGCTGCGTCGTCATGCCGGTTTCAGCCCGGTTTCTGGTCGGACCTGGAATGGCTGATCTACTACGTCCTTTTCCCCGCCCTGCTGTTCGGCGCCCTGGCCCGCCGCCCCCTGGAACTGCAGAGCGCGGCGGGCATGATCTATACCGGGGTCATCTTCATGACGGCGGGGATGCTGCTGGGCTATCTGGGCCGATACCTGCTCAGGCTGACGGAGACCGAGTTCGCCTCCTCATTCCAGTGCGCCTTCCGCTTCAACACCTATATCGGCTTTGCCATCCTCGGCGGGCTGTATGGCGCCGAAGGGGTGGCGGTGTTCGCCATCCTGGCCGGGTTCATGGTGCCCCTGGCCAACCTGGGGGCGGTCTGGGCCCTGGCACGCCACGGCAATCAGGGCCTGCTGCGGGAGCTGGCCCGCAATCCCCTCGTTCTGTCCACCTTCGCCGGGCTGGCCTGGTCCCTGTCCGGCTGGCCCCTGCCGGAGATGGCGGACACCACCCTGCGCTTTCTGGGCGAGGCCGCCCTGCCCCTGGGCCTGATCGCTGTGGGTGCGGGCCTGCGGCTGGCAGGCCTGGGCAGCCGCCTGCCGGCGGTGACCTACCTGAGCATCGTCAAGCTGCTGCTGGTCCCGACCGTCGCCCTGACCGCGGCCACCCTGTTCGGCCTGACCGGCCCGTATCTGGCCTCGGCCCTGATCCTGGCGGCCCTGCCCACCGCATCGTCCGCCTATATCCTGGCGGTGCGCATGGGCGGAGACGGACAGATCGTCGCCGCCATCATCGCCACCAGTACCCTGGCCGCCGCCGTCACCCTGCCGTTCTGGATCTACATGGGGCGCCTGGGCATCTGATCCCATGGACTGGCCGGACTCCGACCAATGACATAGAATCAGTTGCACTATGCATAGTCCAAACCACCAGATCACCATCACCGGAGCCATCCTTGCCGGCGGCAGGGGAACACGCATGGGTGGTCGGGACAAGGGGCTGATCCCCCTGGCCGGCGGTTACATGGTGGAACAGGTGATCGACCGTCTGCGACCCCAGGTGTCGGACATGCTGCTCAATGCCAACCGGAACGAAACCTTCTACGCCGACCTGGGCCTGCCGGTGGTCGGGGATGACATCGGCGACTATGCAGGTCCGCTGGCGGGACTGGCCGCCTGCCTGCGGGCCAGTCGGCATCCCTGGGTAGTGACCTGCCCCTGTGATGCGCCACTGCTGCCGACGGACCTGGCCCCAAGACTGATACACGCCGCCCATGAGCAGGCGACCGACCTGAGCGTGGCCCATGACGGCGAACGCCTGCAACCTCTGTTCGCCCTGGTACCCACCCGTCTGGCGCAGGATCTGGCACACTGGCTGGCGAACGGAAACCGGAGGACAGGCCGGTGGTTTGAACACCACGGGGCGGCCATTGCCGATTTTTCCGACTGCCCCGAGGCCTTTTTGAACATCAACACGCCCGCGGACCAGGCCGAAGCCATCACCCGCCTGGACACACGCCGGGTTTTGCACACGCAAAGTCATGCAGGCCAGCCCATCGCCGAGGAGCGCAGACCATGAACCAATCGATCCTGCCGCCCCCCCAGTTGATGGACCGCTTCGGGCGTCAGATCACCTATCTGCGCATCTCCGTCACGGACCGGTGTGACTTTCGCTGCGTCTACTGCATGGCCGAAGAGATGCAGTTTCTCCCCCGCCAGCAACTCCTCACCCTGGAAGAAATCGCCTGGATTGCCCAGGCCTTCGTGTCACTGGGCGTTCACAAGATCCGTGTCACCGGCGGTGAACCGCTGGTCAGACGCGGCGTGATGAGCCTGTTCGAAACCCTGGGCACACTCGACGGCCTCCAGGATCTGACCCTGACCACCAACGGTTCCCAACTGGCCCGCCATGCACGGGATCTGCGGGCCGCCGGCGTCACCCGCGTCAACATCAGCCTGGACAGCCTCAAGGCCGACCGATTCCGCCGCATCACCCGCACCGGTGATCTGGCGCGGGTGCTGGCAGGCATCGAGGCGGCCATGGATGCCGGCTTCGATCGCATCAAACTCAACAGCGTGATCCTCAAGGGACGCAACGAGGACGAAATCCTTGACCTGGTGAATTACGCCCGCATCCGGGATCTGGACATCAGCTTCATCGAAGAAATGCCCCTGGGTCTCATCGGCGATCATGACCGGGCCGAGGTGTACTATTCCAGCGACGAGGTCCGGGCCGATATAGAAACCAGACACGCGCTCATTCCCACCACCGAACAGACCGGTGGCCCGTCACGTTACTATCGACTGGACGGCACCTCCATCCGGGTGGGCTTCATCTCTCCTCACAGTCATCACTTCTGCGACAGCTGCAACCGGGTGCGACTCACCGCGGAAGGCCGGCTGCTGCTGTGCCTGGGTCAGGAGCACGCCGTGGACCTCAGGCGGGTGATCCGCTCCCATCCCGGCGACCTGCAGGCCCTGGCCATGGCGATCCGGCAAGGGATGCAGATCAAGCCTCGCGGCCACGAGTTCCAGCTGAACGCACAACCCGTCATCTTCCGACACATGAACCGCACAGGCGGCTGATCCATGGCCCATACCTCCCCCCTTTCCTCCTGCTGTGATGATCATGATCCTGACGCCCTGACACTGGAACAGGCCCGAACCCGGGCGCTGGCGCAGGTGAGTCCGATCCGGGGTCGGGAATGCTTGATGCTGCGCCTTGCCCTGGGACGGGTGCTGGCGGAACCGGTCATCGCCGGTGCCCCTGTCCCGGCCCACGACAATGCGGCCATGGACGGCTACGCTCTCATGGGGGCCGACCTCCCCCGGCAGGGCAAGGCCGTCCTGGACGTCATCGGCACCGCCTGGGCCGGGCGCCCCTTCATGAACGCCATCGGGCAGGGGCAGTGCGTGCGCATCATGACCGGCGCCATGATCCCCCCCGGTTGCGACACGGTGATCATGCAGGAACACGTGGAAGTCCAGGGCCAACGGGTGCATGTGGGTACCGGCCACCGATCGGGAGAGAACATCCGGTCCGCCGGAGAGGATATCCGTGCCGGCCAGACCGTGCTGGCGGCGGGGACACTCATCACGCCGGCCCGCCTGGGCCTGCTGGCCTCCCTGGGGCGGGTGGAAGTGACTGTGCATCGTCGCCTGCGGGTGGCGCTGTTTTCCACCGGTGATGAACTGATCGCCCTGGGGAAGCCTCTCCCCCCCGGGGGGATCCACGACAGCAATCGCCACACCCTGTCCGGCATGCTGACACGCCTGGGGGTGGATCTGATCGACATGGGCGTGGTGCGGGATGCCCCCCAACACCTGCGGGAGGCCTTCGAGGAGGCGGCCCGTTGCGCCGACGTACTCATCACCACCGGTGGTGTCTCGGTGGGCGAGGCGGACTTCGTGCGCGACCTGCTGGGGGAACTGGGACGGATCAGTTTCTGGAAGGTGGCCATCAAGCCCGGTCGTCCCATGGCCTTCGGCCAACTGGGGCAGACCGTGTTCATGGGCCTGCCCGGCAACCCGGTGTCCGCGGCCGTGACCTTTTACCAGGTCGTCCAGCCGGCACTGCGACGGATGATGGGCGAGGCCGATGTCTCCCTGCCGCCCTGCTTCCCGGTGCGCTGCCTGTCGGACCTGAAAAAACGCCCCGGCCGGATGGAGTTCCAGCGGGGCGTACTCAGTCAGGCGGATGACGGCGAATGGGTGGTCCGGGCCACCGGCTCCCAAGGCTCGGGGATCCTCAGTTCCATGAGCGAGGCCAACTGTTTCATCGTGCTGGAACTGGAACAGGGTCCAGTGGCGGCCGGCGGCCTGGTCAAGGTACAGCCGTTTCAGGGGCTGATCTGACTTCGCATGACCCAAGCAAGCCCCTCTCCCCTTGCGGGAGAGGGGTTGGGGTGAGGGGAGCGCTTCACAAGGTGGGAATGATGTTCTCCAGCAGGGTACGGACATTCACCATGCCCTCGGCCACGTTGCGATCCACCTCTTCCATGGTGATCTCGCCCTGCCCCTCTCCACGGCCTGCGGCCCAGTTGGCCACCACGGCACAGGTGGCGTAACACAGCTCCAGCTCACGGGCCAGGGCCGCCTCCGGCATGCCGGTCATGCCCACGATGTCGCAGCCGTCCCGCTCCAGGCGATTGACCTCCGCCGCCGTCTCCAGCCGCGGCCCCTGGGTCGCGCCATAAGTGCCCCGGTCCACGAAATCCAGACCGATCCGGCGGGCCTCCTGGATCAGCGCATGACGCAGCTCCTCGCAGTAGGGATGGGTGAAATCCACATGGGTGACATGACTCAGGTCCGCCTCGAACAGGGTATGGGCGCGGGACCAGGTGTAGTCGATGATCTGATCGGGAAACACCAGCCGGGGCGGCGCCATCTCGGGAGTGATGCCCCCGACCGCGGCCACCGCCACGACCCGGCGGATGCCGGCATTCTTCAGTGCCCACAGGTTCGCGCGGTAGTTGATCCGATGGGGCGGGATGGTATGCCCATACCCGTGACGGGCCAGGAACATGACCTCACGGCCGGCCAGCACGCCATGGGTGATGGGGCCTGAAGGCTCGCCATAGGGCGTGTGCATCACCTCTCGGCGGGTGATCTCCAGGCCCTTGAGGGAAGTCAGTCCGGTGCCGCCGATGATGGCGATGGTGGTATCAGTCATGAGGTCCTCGTTGATGCAACAGACAGGACGGCATCCGCGAGGATGCCGTCCAGGGGAATTGTCGGGGATTTCAGCAACCCTTCACGGCATAGATGCCGGGGGCATTGCGCAGGTATTCCTTGTAGTCCATCCCGTAACCGAAGACATAGCGGTCTTCCACCTCCACTCCCAGATAATCCAACATCAGTCCGGGAACACGCCGATCATGGTGTTTGAGCACCAGTGCCGCGGACAGGACCCTGCCGGCCCCTTCCTCGCGGCAGTAATCCAGGATGCCCGCCAGGGTATGCCCCTCGTCCAGGATGTCGTCCAGCACCAGGACCGTGCGACCCTTGAGCGAGGTCTGCGGCTTCACCAGCCAATGCAGTTCCTCGCCACCGGTGAGCGCGCCCCGATACCGGGTCGCATGGAGGTAGTCCACCTGCAGGGGAAAATGCAGACGTGTCAACAAATGACCGGCGGCCACCACGCCGCCGGTCATGACACACAGTATCAAAGGGTTGCTGTCCGCCAGATCACGGGTGATGGCCTCGGCCATGCGGTCCATGGCCGCCTCCACCTGTTCACGCGACACGAGGCAGTCAGCCTCGGCCAGGACCTGTTTCACATGCTCCGGAGTTACAGACATGGCAACCCTTTCTGGTTTTGACGGAAAGATCAGTAGGTGAATGTCACGGTATCGTCATCCATGGCCTGGCCGATCACATAGGCACCGCCCACGGTTTCCTCGATCTCGGGGATCAGATCATTCCCCCAAAGATCCAGGGTGGGCGTGCAGACCTTGAAGTGCGCACCGGCCTCATGGGCGTCCTTGATGAAATCATACACCGACTTGGTGCTCCCCTCCTGCACGAACAGGTTTTCGGCCACGCCCTTCTTCGCCAGTTCGCCGGCGCGGCCGGTCATGATCACCTCCACCTCGTACTCCATGGCGGCGGCCACGGTGGCCTGGAAGAAGGGCGCCCCCAACTCGGAGGGGTTTTTCGGATCGGTGTTGACCATGATGATCAGTAACTTGTCGGCCATTATCTTGTGTCTCCTCGGGTGGTATTACCTTATGTTGCAAAGGCATTATAGGCACCGGATTCCAGGGCTCACAATGTATAAGAACCGCTTATTCCGGGATCAGTCACGGACGTGGAAACAGGCCTCTCAGACCGGCAACGACAGGTTCTGGTCATCATCCAGCGCCCGTGCGATGCGTACCGCCGCGGCCCATTCCGGGTCGGCTTCCAGGCCGGCCCAGGATGGGGCACGGCGCCCATGCATGCGGGCCAGGCGGGCCATGGACACCGGGTCCGCATATCCCTCCAGGGCATCCAGCACCTGCGAGGCGCCTTCCGGGTGATTGCAGACCAGTACCATGTCACAACCGGCCTCAAGGGCCAGGCGGGCACGGCGGGGGAAATCGCCGAAACTCTCGGTGGCGGCCATGCTCAGATCATCACTGAAGATGGCCCCCTTGAAACCCAGACGTCCGCGCAGCACGCGCTGCAGCCAGAGGGGGGAAAAACCGGCGGGCAAATCGTCCACTTGGTCATACACCACATGGGCGGGCATGATGCCGGCGATACCCTCACGCACCAGCCGGTCAAAAGGCTGGAGATCATCGTGCAGGATCCGATCGAACGGCCGGTGATCCACCGGCAGGGCCAGGTGAGAATCCGCCTGCACCCCGCCATGCCCCGGAAAGTGCTTGCCCACGGCTTCCATGCCGGCTGCCCGCATGCCGGCCACGACCTGATGCCCCAGTTCTCCCACCACCTCGGGGCGACGATGAAAGGCCCGGTCACCGATCACACCGCTGCAGCCGTGGGCCAGATCCAGCACCGGGGCAAAGCTGAAATCCACCCCCACGGCGCGCAGCTCCACCGCCAGCAGCCAACCCAAGGTCCGGGCCGCACGACGGGCGGCCGCCCGGTCACGATCATGCAGGGCACCCAGGGCGGCCATGGCCGGCAAATGGGTGAATCCTTCGCGGAAACGTTGCACCCGGCCTCCCTCGTGGTCCACCGCCACCAGCAGATGGGGGTCCCGCAGGGCATGGATCTCGGCCACCAGGGCCATGAGCTGTTCACGGGATTCGAAATTGCGGGTAAACAGGATCACGCCCCCGACCCCGGGACGCTTCAATAACTGCCGCTCCCAGGCCGTCATCGACGTGCCTTCCAGATCCACCATCACAGGCCCAAGGGGCATGACGCACACTCTCCCGGCTCGGAAAGCGGGAATTGTAACCAAATCCCCACCGGTTTCACGCCACTGAATGCAGAAAGCCGAAGATAAAAAAACGGGGTGCCGAAGCACCCCGCAAGCAGGAGGAGTAAACGATGACCGACATGACCAAGAGGGCCGGATGTCAGACACGTAATGAAAAGCATGAAGCATGCCAGAAAAAAATGCCGAAAAAAGGTGAGTTCCATGACAACACATTGAATGCAATGCACTTTTTTCAGGCAAGACGATAAAATCCGCCCCAACATGGTGCAACGACCGGATGAGTTTTGAACGGGTATTTTTGTGACCGATTAAATATCTTTCGGGGGGATACTATGGATACTTAAAGCCACCTGTTAGAATTCAACTCCCAATCCTACAACCCAGCTTAAACCGGAGGTTCCAATGCAGAAAGGAATGTTCAAAGTGGCCATGGCTTCAGCAGCGGTCCTGACGCTGGTGTTGACCACGGGCTGTGCCACGACCAAGAACCTGGAAGAAAACCGCCAGTTGATCGACAACGCCAAGGTCACCAGTGACCAGGCCCTGCGTACCGCCAACGACGCCAAGGCCGGCGCCGACCAGGCCAATCGCACCGCCAACGAAGCCAACCGCAAGGCTGACCGCGCCCTGCAGGAAAATGCCCGCCTGCGCGAGATGATCGAGCGCATGGAGCGCACCTACCAGCGCCCCGGCAAGTAATTCCCTCCCCGGATTTTCGCAGCGCGGACCTTGCGACCGCGACTGCCCGCCCATGACGAAAGCCCGCCTTATGGCGGGCTTTCTTTTTGCCCGGCCAACACCGTTCCAGACCAGACCGTCGCCATGGCCGGATCCAGGTTTGACAGATCCCAAAAAAATGAATGAGAATGAGAATAATCGTGAATTTTTGATGGAGATCGAAATCCTGATCTCTCGTTCCACAACCCAGCCCGCAAGCCAGCCAATCCCCCTGAGGGCCTAGCCAGCCAGCGTCACTTTTGACCTCACGCAAGGGGATACATCCGTGCCCAAGACATGCCGCACGTCCGGCGACATGCCGAATCGACTCAGATTGACCGCACTGACCGCCGGGGTTTCATTTGCCCTGGCCTCGCCCGCAGCCCTGGCCCAACAGGCCGTGGAGATGCCGGCCATGGTAGTGACGGCCGGTGGCTTCCAGCAGGAAATCGTCAATGCACCGGCCAGCATCACGGTTGTCACCCGCGAAGAACTGGAACAGAAACAGATCACCAACATCGCAGACGCCCTACGGGGCATCGAAGGCGTGGATATCAACGGCCTGGATGCACGCAGCAACAAGACGGGCAACCGAACCATCAGCCTGCGCGGACTGCCCAGCGAGTACACCCTGGTTCTGATCGACGGACGCCGCCAGAATGTCCCCGGCACCGTGGCCCCCAATGCCTTCGTGGACTCCGCCTCAGTCTTCTTCCCACCGGTGGCCGCCATCGAACGCATCGAGGTCATCCGCGGCCCCATGTCCACCCTCTATGGTGCCGATGCCCTGGGCGGCGTGGTCAACATCATCACCCGCAAGCCCGGCGAGCACTGGGGCGGTTCAGCCTCCCTGAGCAGCACTTTCCAGCGCGATGCGGAATTCGGCGGCAACACCACCCTGGAAGCCTATGCCGCCGGCCCCCTGGTGGAAGACCGGCTCTCGCTGCAGGTGTATGGCCGACTGTACGAGCGCGCCGAATCGCGGATCACCTGGCCTGGGCAGAACGAAAGCTTGGTGGACAACCGGACCATGGGACAAAACCCCGCCGGCGCCAATGTGGAAACCTTCGGTGGACGCCTGACCCTGACCCCCAACGTGGACAATGACATCTCCCTGGGGGTCGATATCACCCGTCAGACCTACAACAATGACCGCGGCCAGTTGGGGCGCATCCGCCAGAACAATGCCGGCGCTTTCCGGGATGGTTATGACAAGGAGTTGGGATTCGAGCGAGACCAGGTCTACCTGGCCCATACCGGACGTTACGAGATCGGTATCCTGGAATCCGCCCTCACCTACAACCGCACCGAAACCACGGGCAGGACCATTCCTGAAAATGCCGTGGGTTCGGCTTCGCCCGGGCTGGTCGTGGGCGCAGACCGCAAGCTGGAAAGTGAAACGACCATTCTGGATACCAAGCTCATCACCTTCGTCGGTGACCACACCCTCTCATTGGGTGCCCAGTACATTGATGCGCGCATGGAGGACGGCATCCCGCAGAGCACCTTCAAAAACCGGCAGTGGGGTGTCTTTGTTGAAGACGAGTGGGCCATGACCGAACAGTTTGCCCTAACCGGCGGCCTGCGCTACGACAATCACGATGCCTTTGGCGGACAGGTCACGCCTCGCCTTTACGGTGTCTGGAACGCCTCCCCCACCTGGACCTTCAAGGGTGGCGTGGGACGCGGTTACCGCGCCCCCTACCTGGAACAGCTGCACGACGGCATCATCGGCTATGGCAACAACGGCGAAACCGCGCTGTTCGGAAACCCGAATCTCGATCCCGAGATCAGCACCAACTACGAAGTCGCTGCCCTGTTTGATAACCGGGCCGGTCTGAACCTGCAGGCCACCCTGTTCTATACCAATATCGAAGACAAGATCGAGCGTCCCACCGCGGCATCGGGCATGCCGAATGAGCCCAGCAACATCGGTGAAGCGCGCATTCGGGGTGTGGAACTCAACGGTCGCTGGCAGTTCGCGCCCGACTGGCAGGTGGCCGCCAACTACACCTATACCGATAGTGAAGTCACCTCCTCCATCGTCAGGGGCTTTGAAAAAGGCGACCCCCTATACAGCATCCCGGAGCACATGATCAATACCCGCCTCTCATGGCAGACCAGCCCTGCCCTGAACACCTTCCTGGGCGTGGAATACCGCAGCAGCCGATTCCGCCCGGACAGCTTCCATGAACCCCATCTTGGAGGCGATGCGCAGGGTGCCGCCGAAGCTCTGGGGGATTTCAAGGGTTATACCCTGGTCGACCTGGGTGCCACCTATCGGTTCAACCGCCATGTCTCCGTCACCGGCGTGGTCTACAACCTGCTGGACAAGGACTTCAACGATTATCGCGCCTATCCCTTGCGCAACGATCCGAGCACCACGGCTTACAGCAACGTCTACAACCAGTTGCTGGAACCTCGCAGGCTGTGGGTTTCCATGAACGTGGATTTCTAGACCGATCCTGACATCCACTCCGGCCCTGGCTCAGTGAGCCAGGGCCGGATCTCTCACTTGGTCAGAATCAGTTTCCCCTTGCTGGTGACCCGCAGGGTATAGATCTCGCCCTGGTGCTCGATCCGCAGTTGGCGACGTCCCTCCAGCAGATCCGTACTGGAAAGCAGCCTGCCGCTCAGGGGAGATGCCGATTCCATGCCTGCCTCCTGCGTCCCCTTCCCTCCGCTCAAATGGTGTTTCTGCACCTGATTCATCAGAACAATCTCTCTGCGTCAGGGTCCAGGCCGCCGCGCGCGGCGACCGAACCGATAGTCGATCAGCTGGCAGAGGATTGTTATTGATAATCGTTACTATTGTCAAACTCCATCATGCCTCTACGGGCACTCTGAATCGGGAATTCCCGGCGCGAGGGAATCCAGTCCTGGATTGGGCCTCCTGGACTCCCGCGAAAGCGGGAATCCAACGGCAAGGCCTGTTAATTTCTCCTAGGGGACACCCCCGCCCCGGGGCCAAGATGGCAACGCAACTGCCCCCTGATGAAGCGTTCGGACGACACCTCGCTCCTCAGACCTCGACGATAATCCTCAAATGTGCCCAGCAGACGGGCACAAGCCCCGGGATCCCGGTCATGCTGCCCCCGCACCGAACACAAACTGACCGTCGTGCCATCGAAATAGGCATGGCCTTGCCCCCGATACCGGCCCCCATCGGCCGTGGTCATCAACTGAAACGGCATTTCCATCCCTTGCACCAGATCCACGGCCAAGGGCTCCAGTGGGCGCCAACGTCCCCCCAGCCTGCCCTCGGCCGATGTCAGCACGCACTGGACCCGCTCTCCGTAGCGAGCTTCACGGCGCCGCATTTCCAGTTCCGCCTGCTCACGGGCAGCCTGCGCCTCACGCGCCCTGGCCTCGGCCGCGCGCCGCTCCGCCTGCGCCTGGTCCAGGGCCGCCTGGGCTTCCCTGGCCCGGATCTGCTCCTCAAGGCTGAGCGACACCCATTGTTCCTCGGGAATCCCCAAGGGATAGCGGGTGGCACATCCCGCGGTGAATACCACCAACGCAAGAACGACCAGGATGGTTCTGTTTGTCATCACGGATTCTCTTGCTCCATACGGACCTGATCCCTGCCCGAAGACTTGGCTTCATACAGCAATCGATCGGCCCGGGTCAGCATGTCTTCCAGACCGCTCCCCGGACGCACCACCCCCCCCAGGCTCGCGCTGAGCGACACGGTGGTTCCCTTGATCGTCACTTCCAGGGCGGCGATCTCGGCCCGGAGCTTTTCGGCCAGCAGCCGGGCCTTGTGACCATCCACGTTCTGCGCCACCACACAGAACTCCTCCCCCCCGTAACGGGCCACGATGTCGGAACTGCGGGTGATTTCGAGCAGATGACGGGCCACTTTCCTGAGCACCTCGTCGCCCCCGAAATGACCAAAGCGGTCATTGACGCTCTTGAAGTGATCCAGATCCATCAGGATCACCGCCATCCCCTGGCCGGTCCGGGCCGCGGCCTCAAGCATCATCCGACCGGCATCGGCCAGATAACGGCGATTGTAAAGACCCGTCAACGGATCACGGTTGGCATTTTCCTCCATACTCCGGATCAACTCGATCAGTTCCACGTTCTGATTCACACGAACGAAGAACTCCTCTTCCAGAAAGGGGCGATTGATGAAGTCATTGGCACCCGCCTTGAGCAGGCGGGCGGAGAGCATGCCCGATCCGTAGTTGGACATGCCGATGATGCAGAGATGACTGCGGGAATAACGCTGACGGATGCGGCCGATGAGTGCGACACCATCCATGCCCGGCATGTTCTGGTCGCACAGGACCAGCCGGATGTCCTCGTGCTGCTCCAGCTGTGCCAGGGCCGAGACACCGTCCCGGGCCTCCCGCAGGCGATAACCGTAACGGCGCAACAGTTCCATGAGATAGGCCCGGGCGGAATTGGAATCATCCACCACCAGCACACTGATATGGCGATTCCGGTAGATACGCTCCACCGTGCGCACCACATGCTCGATCTCGGATGGGTTGGTCTTGTTCACATAGTCCACGATGCCCATGTCCATGAGGCCGTCCCGCTCGTTGTCGTTGAGACCGGCGGTCAGCACCAGGACCGGCACGCCCTGGGACATGACCCAGGGCACCACTTCCCCATCCGGGGCATCGGGCAGATTGAGGTCGAGCACGGCCAGGAACAGCGCGTCCTTGCGGGCCAGCACGATCTTGCGGGCCTCTTCCAGGGTGCCGGCCACCTCGACCGTCACACCCTCGATAAGGCTGATGCGATCCGCCAGCAGACCAGCCACGGAGCGGCTGTCTTCCACGACCAGCAGGGTATGCCCCCGCTTGTCCACGTCACTTGCCATGAATCACCTTGGGATGTTCTGAATACGTCATGCCGGCGCATGCGGGAATCCAGCCGCGGACTACTGTCACTCCCGGACTCCCGCCTTCGCGGGAGTGACGACAGGGGACTGGCTCAGTATTTCCCTCGCACCGCACGGTGCCGGGCACAGGTCAACCCTGACCCCTAATATTAGCGTGAAACAAGCCAGTTTTAGCCACAGACACGCCCTTCTCCCCTTGGGGAGAAGGGCCGGAGATGAACGGAGAGTTCGAGATTGGCAGATCATCGCGGCAGAGGAGCCGTGGCCCCGGCACAATCACCAGAATCAGGCCGCCAGCAGGGGCTGCAGGAACGAGGGGGGGCTGACGGACCAGCAGCCAGCGCAGGTGAAAGGATGACCGACTCATACACCGCTGGACGCGGCAGCGAGATCTCATGCCTTTTTTGACCTGGCTGGAAGTGTGCCCACGAGGAATCCTGTTAAAGTATTTACAAACCCTCCACAACGGGATCATTCCATGCAGGTCATCCAGTCCGACGTGGTCATCATCGGCGGCGGAGGTGCCGGACTCCGGGCCGCCATCGCCGTGGCACAGGAAGCCCCGGGGCTTTCCGTGGCCCTGGTTTCCAAGGTCGTCCCCATGCGCAGCCACACCGTCGCCGCTGAAGGCGGCTCCGCCGGGGTGATTCACCCGGATGACAGTCTGGACAAGCATTTCGACGACACCGTCTCCGGCGGCGACTGGCTCTGCGAGCAGGACGTGGTGGAGTACTTCGTCGGCCAGTGCACCCGGGAGATGATCCAGCTGGAACAATGGGGCTGTCCCTGGAGCCGCCGGGACGACGGCAGCATCAACGTGCGCTTCTTCGGCGGCATGAAATCCCCCCGTACCTGGTTTGCCGCCGACAAGACCGGCTTTCACATCCTCCACACCCTGTTCCAGACCTCGCTGCAATTCCCCGCCATCCGGCGCCATGACGAGTTCTTCTGTACCGATCTGTTGGTGGAAGACGGCCGCCTGCAGGGCGTGCTGGCCCTGTGCATCGCCACCGGCGAACCGGTGCTGTTCCAGTGCAAGGCGGCGGTGCTGGCCACCGGTGGCGCCAGCCGGGTCTTTGGCCAGAACACCAATGCCGGCATCGTCACCGGCGAGGGCATGGGCATGGCCTACGCCCAGGGCGTCCCCCTGCGGGACATGGAGTTCGTGCAATGGCACCCCACCGCCCTGCCCGGTAGCGGCATCCTCATGACCGAAGGCTGCCGCGGCGAAGGCGGCATCCTGCTCAACAAGGACGGCCACCGCTACCTGCAGGACTACGGCCTGGGTCCCCTGGACCCGTGGCCCCGCCCCCGCGCCATGGAACTGGGACCCCGGGACCGCCTGTCCCAGGCCTTCTGGCACGAGGACCAGGCCGGCCGGACCCTGCAGACCCCCCACGGCACCGCAGTCCATCTGGACCTGCGCCACCTGGGGGAGAAGAAAATCATGGAACGCCTGCCCATGATCTGCGAACTGGCCCGCACCTTTGCCGCCGTGGACCCGGTCACCGCCCCCATTCCGGTGCGGCCCGCCGTGCACTACACCATGGGCGGCGTACTCTGCGATGTCCATGGCGCCACGCCGCTGCCCGGCCTCTACGCCGCCGGCGAATGCAGCAGCGTGGGCATCCATGGCGCCAATCGCCTGGGCTCCAACTCCCTGGCCGAACTGCTGGTCTTCGGCCGCGCCGCCGGCCTGTCCGCCGCCCGCCATGCCCGTGAAACCCATGGCGCCTCCGCCGCGCTCCAGGCCCAGGCCGAAAGCCGGGCCGCCGTGCACCTGGACATGCTGCGCCGGGAAGGCGGCACCCGGGTGGCCCGGCTGCGCCAACGCCTGCACGAGATCATGGAGGCCGGCGTCGGCATCGTCCGCGAAGGGCCGCGCATGGCACGGGCCTGCGAACAACTGGCGGAACTGCGGGAACAGTTCCGGGCCGGGGTGGCCCTGGATGACCGGGGTCGTGCCTTCAACACCGAATGGCTCACCGCCATCGAACTGGGCCATACCCTGCAGGTGGCCGAGGCCATGGCCCATGCCGCCCTGCTGCGACAGGAATCCCGTGGCGCCCACATGCGCATCGACGGTTTCGAGGCCCGGGACGATGAACGCTTTTTGTGTCACTCCCTCATCCACAGCCAGGGCGACGCCCCGCCCCGGGTGACCCACAGCCCGGTCACCATCACCCGCTCCCAGCCCCGGGCGCGGGTCTACGGCGGCGCCGCCCAGAACCAGTCATAATCGGGGGATACCGTGAGCCAGACCCGCACCATCATGATCGAGTGCCTGCG
Source organism: Ectothiorhodospira sp. PHS-1 (assembly GCF_000225005.1). NCBI lineage: Bacteria > Pseudomonadati > Pseudomonadota > Gammaproteobacteria > Chromatiales > Ectothiorhodospiraceae > Ectothiorhodospira > Ectothiorhodospira sp. PHS-1. The sequence goes on from NZ_AGBG01000041.1 coordinate 15,092, forward strand.
TTATGATCCCGAGCAGGACCAGGCCCCCCATTACCGGACCTATGAGGTCCCCTTCACCGACGAGATGTCGGTGCTGGAAGGGCTGCAATACATCAAGGACCACCTGGACGGCAGCCTCACCTTCCGCTGGTCCTGTCGCATGGCCATCTGCGGCAGCTGCGGCTGCATGGTCAACCACCAGCCCATCCTGAGCTGCCAGAGCTTCCTGCGGGACTACTACCCGGCCCGCATCCGGGTGGAACCCCTGGAGCACTTCCCCATCGTCAAGGACCTGGTCATCGACCAGAGCGACTTCCTGGGCAAGCTGGAATCCGTCACCCCCTACCTGGTCCCGGCTCAGCCGCTCACCCCGGAGGACGGCCCCAACCTGCAAACGCCCCGGCAGATCGAGGACTACCTGGGGTACGCCCAGTGCATCAACTGCCTGCTCTGCTACGCCGCCTGCCCCCAGTACGGCCTCAACAATGCGTTCACCGGACCGGCCGCCCTGGCCCTGCTGGCCCGCTACAACGCCGACTCCCGGGATGCCGGACAAAAAACCCGCATGGAGGTGGTGAATGCCGAGGAAGGCGTCTGGGGCTGTACCCTGGTGGGCCTGTGTTCGGAAGTCTGCCCCAAGCACGTGGACCCGGCCCGGGCCATCAACCGCAACAAGATCAACAGCACCCAGGATTACTTCCTGCGCTTTCTGGCGCCCTTCGGGAGGGGTTCGTGATGACGCCTGCACCCAAGACCTACGTCCGCCCCATGAACCGCTGGTGGATGCGCCATCCCGCCTACCGCCGCTACCTGCTGCGGGAAGGCACCAGCGTGATGGTGGCGGCCTATGCCCTGTTCCTGCTCGCCGGCATGGTCTGCCTGGTGCTGGGAGAAGCCGCCTTCAACCTGTGGCGGGGCTTTTTGCAGTCGCCGGTGTCGGTGATCTTCCATCTGGCGGCCCTGGCGGCCTTCGCCTTCCATGCCTGGACCTGGTTCAAGGTCATGCCCCTGACCACGCCCCCGCTGCGATTCCGGGGCCGGCCGGTCCCTGACCGGATGATCTTCCGCGCCGCCCTCTGGGCCTGGGGCATCGCCTCCCTGGTCCTTCTGGTGCTTGCCATGAGGTTTCTGTGATGAGAGCCCGTTCCCACGAACCCATCGTCTGGTCCCTGTTCGGCGCCGGTGGCGTCTTTGCCGCCCTGCTGGGCACCATGCTGGTCCTGATCATCGGCATCCTCGTCCCCATGGGCCTGGGTTTTGGTCCCGACGCCATGCATTACGACAGCCTGCGCAGCCTGTTCGGCCATCCCCTGCCGGCCCTGGGCCTGGCGGTGGTCATCAGCCTGTTCCTGTTCCACGGCGCCCACCGCATCTACCACACCCTGCATGACCTTGGCATCCCCGCCTCGAAAAGGATGATGCTGGCCTGCTACGGCAGCGCCGCCGCCGGCTCCGGCGTGGCCCTGCTGCTGGCGGGAATGCTGGTGATGTTCTGAGGGCGGCAAACACTTTACGAACGCCTACCCCCCGGACACGTCATTCCCAAACACGTCATTCCCGTAGACGCCCCCGGACACGTCATTCCCGCGAAAGCGGGAATCCAGGCCACGGCGTGAAAACCCTGGACTCCCGCCTTCGCGGGAGTGACGAAATAAATCTTTGCGGGAGTGATGAAAAATAGCGGGAGTGATGAAAATAGATGCCTCGATTGAAACCGCCCGAGACACCCTCAAGCACTCGGCGGAAGGTTTCCGCCAATTGAACATTTCCCCGCGCATTCCCCCTGCTAGGCGTTAGCCAGGAGGGGGTCAAGCGGGGTTTCTTTTGAGGGGTTTGGTGCCTTGTGATTCCACATAGGCCCGAACCGTCTCCAGGGATACCCCACCGACAGAGCCAA
>NZ_AGBG01000040.1:0-17198 GCF_000225005.1 Ectothiorhodospira sp. PHS-1
CCCCCTGGATAACGACAAAAGAAAATATGAACCATTTCGCACTTTTGACGCCAAGCAGTTGTATCCATAGTGGAGGCATGGGACTTTAACCCCGTCGCCATGTATCGGCGCTCACGGATGAACTCTCAGGCTCACGGAAGATTCCAGGGATTGGCCCGGCCGCGCGACACAAAGCCCCGTCACATGGACAGTGACGGGGCTTTACTTTGTGCGTTGTCTGTAGCGGATGTAGCGGATCAAAGGCTCAGCACGTCAAAGGCGATGATCTGTCGCTTTTCCCTGGAGAACTCCACGCCGATGAGGTGGATGGGTTTGCCCTGCCCCCGGTACTTGTCGGCATAGCCCTTGTCCTGAAGCTGCCGCAGCGCACTGCCCTCCGGCACCTGCTCCACTACCTTGAACATCTGAAGGGCGGCTAGGTGACTGTAGTACATGCTGACATAATGGTTTTCATGTTTCTTACTGTGTCGTTTTTTTAATTTAATTATTTAATTGGACACCCACTTTATTGAATTTTCTTCATCAAGCGGCTATGATGTTCCCATGGCACAACCTCGTCATGAACAAGTCTCGCTTTCCGAAACGCCCTGGTACCACGTGGTCAGCCGGTGCGTGAGGCGCGCTTTTCTGTGCGGCCGCGATCACCTCACCGGCATGAACTACGAACATCGGCGAGGGTGGCTCGAGGAACGCATGCTGGCTCTTTCCGGCATCTTCGCCATCGATATTGCCGCCTACGCGGTCATGTCCAATCACTATCACATTGTGCTGCGCGTCGATGCCGGGCGCGGCATGGAATGGGGAGTGAATGAGGTGTTGAAGCGCTGGACGCAGTTATTCAATGGCCCCTCCTCCGTGCAGCGCTATCTTGAAGAAGGCCCTGACCGGCTTTCAGCAGCAGAAATCACCCAAGTTGAAGAACATGCGGAGCAGTATCGCGCCAGGCTGCACGACCTTTCCTGGTTCATGCGGGTTCTCAATGAATCCATTGCCCGCCAAGCCAATCAGGAAGATGGTGTGCGAGGGCGATTTTGGGAAGGGCGATTTAAAAGCCAGGCCTTGCTGGATGAACAGGCATTGCTGGCCGCCATGGCCTACGTGGATCTAAACCCTGTGCGCGCCGGGATCGCACAGAATCTCCAGGAATGCGAGTTCACCGGCGTGGCTCGCCGTATCCGCAATGCCGCAAGGACTCAAGCACCACGAAGAAAACTACTGGACAACACCGCACCCACCACCCCCCTGCCCCCCTCTGCCTCATGGAGCGGTACTCGTGCAGATCACGCCACGGAAACAGGCAAGCTGAGATCGGAGCAGCATCTCAAATCATTGCAACCAGCCCCCTTGATGCCGTTCGACCCTGAGACGCGCTTTGAAATCGCCATTCCTTTTGCCTTCGAGGATTACCTGGAACTGGTTGAGACCCTGGGGCTTTGCATCCATCCCACGAAACGCGGCCACATCTCAGAAAAGACACCCCGCCTCCTGTCACGCATGGGTATCGAAACCGAGGCCTTCGTCATTCAATCGGACAGAATGCTCAAGTCCTTCGGCCACGTGATCGGTACACCAGAATCGCTTTGCGAATTGGCGGCGAGAAAAAGAAAACAGAGAGTACGGGGCATCCGTATTGCCCGGGCCATCTTCAGCCGAAAAGCGGCCTGATCATCGCCCGGCCAAGTAAAGCCCTCTCCATCCCCAAGGACCGAGCACTTCTGCAAGAGAAAACCGGGTTAACGCAAGCGCATGTTCCACGTGACACTTCGCACCCGAGAACACCGATTTTATCCCCATCATGCTGTTTTAAATGGAAATTTATGAAAACTCAGAAAGTCAATTAATAATGCTCCGTAAACGACTGTATCCCGCGCCAATAAATATAAAATACATCAAAAAAATACTTTAAATAAATGAAATAAAAGGATTTTATAAAGAAATTCATGACCGCCTCAGATGCCGGCCGCAGCTGGAACCAGAATCCAGAACAACGCCAGCATGGCTGTTGCCAAAAGGATAACAATCCCGTTACAAAGTGCCACCTTGATGCGAGGGCGTCGCCGGGCGGCGCCAACGGCAAACAGCACAGGCATGGGGAGATCCGAGCATGGCCAACACTTCATCACCGAACGGCACCGGGGACGGCGACTTGCAGCCACCCCTCGTCAGTGGGCAAGACGGAAGCAAGCATGCCGGAGAATCCGGGCTGGGAAGGTCGATCAGCTTCGGCATTGCCATCCTCTTCCTGATCGGAGTCGCGGTTTATGCCAAGCTGACGCTGGGTGAAGCCGCCGGCGCGGGTTTTGTCGTGTTCGCCGCGATCATCGGGGCTTACATGGCGATGAACATCGGCGCCAACGATGTCGCCAACAACGTAGGTCCCGCGGTGGGTTCCGGCGCGATCACCTTGCTCGGGGCGCTAGCCATCGCCGGCGTGTTCGAGGCAATGGGCGCCATCATTGCGGGTGGCGAGGTGGTGAACACCATCCGCAGCGGCATCATCGATCCGGAAATGATCGCCAACCCGGACACGTTCCTCTGGGTGATGATGGCGGCACTGCTTGCTGCCGCCATCTGGATCAACATTGCCACCGCCATGGGGGCTCCGGTATCGACCACCCATTCCATCGTGGGTGCCGTGGCCGGCGCCGGCATCGCCGCGGCGGGCTTTGCCATCGCCAACTGGGATGTGATCGGTCGTATTGTGATGAGTTGGGTCATCTCGCCCATGATGGGCGCGGGGATTGCCGCTTTCCTTCTGTATGTCATCAAGCGAACCATCACTTACCAGTCCGACCTGAATGCGGCCGCCATGCGCTGGGTGCCGGTGCTGGTGGCATTCATGGGCGGCGTCTTCGGCGTCTACATGATGCTCAAGGGCTTCAGCCGGATCATGAAAGTGGATCTGCACACGGCGGTGATCGTCGGGATGGTTGCCGCACTCCTGACCTATGCACTGGTCAAGGCGCTGCTGACTCGCATCGGAGAAGTGGAAAACAGCAAGACGGGGGTGAACCGGCTGTTCAACATTCCGCTCATTTTTGCCGCCGCCATGCTGAGTTTTGCCCATGGATCCAACGACGTCGCCAACGCGATCGGTCCGTTGGCCGCCATCGTCGAGGTCACCCGTAGCGGTGGCGCGGAAATCACCCAGGCGGCTCCCATCCCGCTCTGGGTTCTAGTGATCGGGGCACTGGGCCTGGCAGTAGGCCTGTGGCTGTTCGGTGCCCGCGTCATCCGCACAATCGGCAGCGAAATCACCGAAATGGACCAGATGAGGGCCTACTGCATTGCCATGTCCGCGACCATCACCGTATTGATTGCCAGCGAACTCGGCCTCCCCGTGAGTACCACGCACGTGGCCGTTGGCGCGGTCATGGGAGTGGGTTTCCTGCGCGAGTACCTGAAAACGAACTACGACAATATCCTTGCCGAGATAAGAGAGCATCATGCGGGTGAGGAGCGGGAGTCACTCGACCGCTTCATGCGCAAATTCAAGGCGGCCGACATCCGCGAGCGCGGCATCATGCTCAAAGCACTCAAGGCGAAGAACCGTGCACGAGCCGAGACCACCATCATCTCGAAGCGGGAAAGAAAACGCATCCGCAAGCTTTACCGCAAGGAGCTGGTCAAGCGGTCCCTGGTCATCCGGATTGTCGCTGCCTGGGTGATCACCGTCCCCTCGACGGCCCTGATCGCGGCATTTCTGTTCTTCACCATTCGGGGGTATATGCTCTAGCCTTTAATCGGCCCGGATCGACCGGATGGCCAGCCGAAACGGCCCATCCTGAGGATGGGCCTGCCTGGCGATCACGAAACCGATCTGGCAGACCCGGTCCAGCACCAGAGGCGGTGCGCCGGGCACCGGCTTCCCATGATAAGCAGCGACGAAATCCTGGATACTCAACCGGATCCGACTCCAGATGCCCGCCGGCGGCTGGAAGGTTGCCTGATAACTGATACCGTCGAATCGCCGGTCCATACGCAACGAAAGTTTATAGGCCTTGCCATCGCCGCATGCCTCCAGGACCAAGGCATCGCATTCCTCAGGCAGCCGCCAGGATTCCGATTCAGCGTCCCGGAGCAGGTCGGTGCGCACCGAGGCAAAACCACCCCCTTGGTCCAAGGACATCACGCCTTCAAATACCGCAAAACCCGCCGGATCATGTCGCAGACAACTCTGCGACATGCCCCCCATCACCCGGTCATCGATGGCGTGCCAGGCTTGGCTTACCGACGGATCCGAAAAATCCATGACGTTCACCTTTGCTCAACCCCTAATGCAGCGTGGGCGGTGCCTCATCGAAGATGGCCGCGATGGCGTCCCGATCCAACCGATATTCCCGGTTGGCCAGGTCGTCCCGGACGATCACGGCGCCCTGCTCCTGCAACACCGACTCCACTTCCTCCCGTCCCAGGGAGCGGAGCATGGCGCGCACCTTGTCCCAGTCCTCGGGGGTCTCGTGAAGCACGGTGCGGGCATCGAAGATACGGACCACCTCTTCCGGGAAAAGGCGGGAAAGCAGCGCATCCGGGGCCAGACTGATGAGTTCGTCGTCGGTCACCGTGGCAGCCAGTTGCTCGACACGGTTCCAACCGTCGGGGTCACGGGTGTCCGCGGCGGGCAGTTTCTGCAGGAACAGGCCCGCCGCCCCTTCGGCGGTGGCCGCCAGGAACAGTCTTGAAGGCAACTGTTCGGAGAGGCTCAGGTAATGTTCGAAGATGTCACCGATGCCCTCCCCCTCCAACGGCACCACGCTCTGCCAGGGCTGACGCATGCTGGGCAAGTCCAGGGACAGCACCAGCTGACCGTCTCCCAGCAGCGTGCGGGCCGTACCTTGCTCGATGTCATTGCCGGACTGGGCCAGGGCACGCAGGTTGAGGCGCTCATCACAGTCCACCACCAGCAGGGAGACCGGCCCGGTACCCCGAACCTGGAACGTCACACGGCCGGGCTGTTTCAGGGCTTCGGTGACGAACAGGGAGGTGACGCACATCTCGCCCAGCAACCGGTTCACCGGTTCCGGATAGTGGCGATCGGCGATGATCCGCCGCCACACCGGCCCCAGGCAGACGACCGCCCCCCGGATGTCCAGATCGTCCAGCAGGAAACGCTGCAATACATCAAGGCTCACGACAAAACCTCCCGATACCGTTCGGCATCAAATCCCACCAGAACCGTCCCCCCGCATTCCAGCACCGGTCGCTTGATCAGGGTGGGATGCCGTGTCATCAGTTCACGGGCCCGAGTCTCGTCCAGACCTTCACGCTCCATCTCGTCCAGGCGACGCCAGGTGAGGCCGCGACGATTGATCAACGTTTCCCAGCCCGCCTGGCGACACCAATGCGGCAGTCTGTCGGCAACGACACCGGCTTTCTTGTAATCGATGAATTCATGGGCGATTCCGGCATTGTCCAGCCAGACCAGGGCCTTCTTCATGGTGTCGCAGTTCCTGATGCCGTAGATGCGACATGGATGCGGTGCATTCAAACCTGACATGTGGCCGAACAAGCTCCTGATGAGTGAATCAAAGGGGCTATTCTAGCGGGACCGGAACCGTCTGTGGTGACCCGATGTACGGTCTGGATCTTGCGTGTTCCGACCCGGGCTTGCATGACCCGACGCAAACAGTCAAGGTTTGCATTGTACCCTGGTTGTGCCCTATGTTTAGACTCTTTCCAAAACATGAACTGCCCGAGGCAGTCACAAGGAGAACATCGCCATGACGCACCAACTGCCTGAACTGCCCTACGCCAAGGACGCCCTGGAACCCCACGTCTCCGCCGAGACCCTGGAGTTCCACCACGACAAGCACCATGCGACCTATGTCACCAACCTGAACAAGCTGATCAGCGGCACCGAGTTCGAAAGCCTGTCCCTGGAAGAGATCGTCAAAAAGGCCCCTGCCGGCGGCATCTTCAACAATGCCGCCCAGGTCTGGAACCACACGTTCTACTTCAACTGCCTGAGCCCCAACGGCGGCGGCGAGCCCACCGGCGCCCTGGCCGAGGCCATCAACACCGCCTTCGGTTCCTTTGCCGAATTCAAGGAGAAGTTTGCCGCCGCCGGCGCGGGCAATTTCGGCTCCGGGTGGACCTGGCTGGTGAAGAATGCCGACGGTAGCCTGGAGATCGTCAACACCAGCAACGCCGCCACTCCGATCACCGAGGCCGGCAAAACCCCGCTGCTGACCATGGATGTGTGGGAACATGCCTACTACATCGACTACCGCAATGCCCGGCCCAAGTACATTGAGGGCTTTTTCAATGTCGTGAACTGGGACTTCGTCGCCGACAACTTCGGCTGAACGAGCAGGACGCCGGTCCGGTAACCCCATTCGCGGACAGGCCCGCGCCCTGTATCTCTGCGTGGGCGCGGGCTTTCCGGGTTCACCATATCCATGATGGCTCCAAGGCCTTTGCGCCCCACGTCAGGGCATCGTATGATGAGCGTTTGAGCCATTTTCCAACCGGCGCCCCGAGCGCCCGTGAACAGCCGGCAGCCATGGGCTGCCTTTTTTCGTTTTTGGAGGGGAGCAAGCCGAATGTCAGACGCCCTCATGCAGAACTACAAGCGCCAACCCGTTGCCTTCGTACGGGGAGAGGGCCCCTGGTTGTGGGACGATCAGGGCCGGCGCTATCTGGATGCCCTGTCCGGCATCGCCGTCTGCGGCCTGGGTCATGCCCATCCGGCCGTGACCCAGGCCCTGTGCGAACAGGCTGGACAACTCATTCATACCTCCAATCTCTACGAGATTCCCCAGCAGACCCGACTTGCCGAGCGCCTGACCGCGCTGGCCGGCATGGATCGAGCCTTCTTCTGCAATTCCGGCGCCGAGGCCAACGAGGCCGCCATCAAGCTGGCCCGCCTGCATGGCCATCACAAGGGCATCGCCCGCCCCACCGTGATCGTCATGGAAGGCAGCTTCCACGGCCGCACCCTGGCCACCCTGACCGCCACCGGCAATGCCCGCATCCAGGCAGGTTTCGCCCCCCTGGTGGAGGGATTCATCCGTGTGCCCCACGGTGATCTGGCGGCGGTGGAAGCCCTGGCGGATCACCCGGACGTGGTGGCCATCCTGGTGGAGCCGATCACCGGCGAAGGCGGCATCCGCATTCCCCCAAAAGGGTATCTCAAGGGGCTACGGACGCTCTGCGACCGCGCCGGCTGGCTGCTGATGCTGGACGAGATCCAGGCCGGCATCGGCCGTACCGGGACCTGGTTCGCCTTCCAGCACGAAGGCATCACCCCGGATGTGCTGAGCCTGGCCAAGGGCCTGGGCAACGGTGTCCCCATCGGCGCCACCCTGGCGGCGAGCGCGGCCGCCGACCTGTTCACCCCCGGCACCCACGGCACCACCTTCGGCGGCAATCCCCTGGTGTGCCGCGCCGCCCTGGCGGTGCTGGACACCCTGGAGCAAGACGCCCTCCTGGCGCATGCGGACACCATGGGACAGTACCTGGTGGCGGCCTTCCGGGATCGCCTCGGCCGGCACCCCGCCGTGCGGGACATCCGCGGCAAGGGCCTGATGCTGGGCATCGAGCTGGATCGTCCCTGCGCCGAGCTGGTAGCCCTGGCCCTGGAGGCCGGCCTGCTCATCAACGTCACCGCGGAGCGGGTCATTCGTCTGCTGCCGCCCCTGATCATCGACCGGGCCGAGGCGGACCAGATCGTGGATACCATCTCTGACCTGGTGGAACGGTTCGCGGCCCAGGCCGCCTGAGGAAATGCCCATGGCTGTGCGTCACTTTCTGTCCCTGCTGGACCTGTCCACCGAGGAACTGCGTCACCTGATCCACCGCGCCATGCAGATGAAGGCGCAACTGCGACAGGGCGAGGCCTACGAACCCCTCAAGGGCAAGACCCTGGCGATGATTTTCGAGAAATCATCCACCCGCACCCGTGTCTCCTTCGAGGTGGGCATGCAGCAACTGGGAGGCCATGCCATCTTCCTGTCGCCCAAGGATACCCAGCTGGGTCGGGGCGAGCCCATCGAGGACTCGGCCCGGGTGCTCTCCCGCATGGTGGACATCGTCATGATTCGCACCTTCGAGCACGAGAAGGTGGAGCGATTCGCCGCCAACTCCAAGGTGCCCGTGATCAATGGTCTCACCGACCTGGAGCACCCCTGCCAGCTGCTGGCGGATCTGCAGACCTGGTTCGAACTAAGGGGCGACATTGCCGGTCGCACCGTGGTCTGGGTGGGGGATGGCAACAACATGTGCCATAGCTACATCCACGCCGCCGAGCGTCTGGGGTTTGAACTGCGCATTGCCTCTCCGGAAGGCTATGATCCGGACCCGGTGATCCTGGCCGCAGCCGGCCGTAGCGCCGCCATCGTGCGGGACCCCATGGCAGCAGCACAAGGGGCCGATCTGATCGTCACCGATGTCTGGGCCAGCATGGGGCAGGAACAGGAACAGGCCGCCCGCCGTCGGGCCTTCGGGGATTATCAGGTCAATGCCGCCCTGATGGCGCAGGCCGCGCCGGATGCCCTGTTCATGCACTGCCTGCCCGCCCACCGGGAAGAGGAAGTCTCCACCGAGGTGCTGGAAGGCCCGCAAAGCGTGGTCTGGGACGAGGCCGAGAACCGCCTGCACGCCCAGAAGGCCCTGATGGAATTCCTGCTGGTGGGCAATGGCAGGCAGCAGGCGTTGTCACAGGAATGACATTCTGATGGGATAGACTGTGCGGATGACCGAGACCGAGATCGACCTGACCAATCCGGAACTGTACCTCAACCGCGAGCTGAGCCTGCTGGCCTTCAATCAGCGGGTTCTGGAGCTAGCCAAACAGGACACCATCCCGCTGCTGGAACGGCTGCGCTTTTTGTGCATCTCGTCCACCAATCTGGATGAGTTCTTCGAAATCCGGGTGGCGGGACTCAAGCAGCAATTACAGCTCGGGGTGAACACCCCGGGGCCGGATGGGCTCAGCGCCACCGAACAGCTGACCCGGGTGGGTCAGCTGGCGCATACCCTGGTGGACGATCAGTACGCCACCCTCAACGACATCCTGATCCCGGCCCTGGCCGAGCAGAACATCCACTTCGTGCGCCGTACTCACTGGAGTGACGAGCAGTCTGCCTGGGTCAAGGATTTCTTCGACCGCGAGCTGTTGCCGGTACTGTCCCCGCTGGGGCTGGACCCGGCCCACCCGTTCCCACGCATTCTCAACAAGAGCCTTAACTTCATCGTCACTCTGGAAGGCAAGGACGCCTTCGGTCGGGAAAGCCGCATGGCCGTGGTTCAGGCCCCTCGCTCCCTGCCCCGCCTGGCCCGCCTGCCCCGGGAAATCGCCAAGGGCGACTATGATTTCGTCTTTTTGTCCTCCATCCTCCACGCCCACGTGGGCGAGCTGTTCCAGGGCATGACGGTCACCGGCTGCTACCAGTTCCGGCTCACCCGCAACTCGGATCTATTTGTCCACGAGGAGGAGATTGATGATCTGCTGATGGCCCTGGAAGGGGAACTGCCCCAGCGTAATTACGGCGAAGCGGTACGGCTGGAAGTGGCGGACAACTGTCCGGCCAAGGTAGCGGATTTCCTGCTGCGCCAGTTCAAGCTGGGACCGGACGACCTCTATCAGGTCAATGGTCTGGTGAACCTGAACCGGCTTATGGCCGTGCATGAACTGGTAGAGCGCCCTGATCTCAAATTCCCCTCCTTCGTGCCCGCCCTGCCCCCGGTCCTGACCGGGTCGGCGGACATCTTCCACACCATCCGACGTGGGGATGTGCTGCTGCACCATCCCTATCAGTCGTTCGTGCCGGTGGTGGAATTCATGCGCCAGGCCGCCCGGGACCCGGACGTGCTGGCGATCAAGCAGACCCTGTACCGTACCGGCATGCGTTCCCAGCTGGTGGACATCCTGATGCAGGCCGCCCAGGCGGGCAAGGAAGTCACCGTGGTGATCGAGTTGCGCGCCCGGTTCGACGAGGAGGCCAATATCCATCTGGCCAACCGTCTGCAGGATGCCGGCGCCCACGTGACCTACGGGGTGGTGGGCTACAAGACCCACGCCAAGCTGGCCATGGTGGTGCGCCGGGAAAAGGATCGGATCCGGCGCTATGTGCATCTGGGTACCGGCAACTATCACGCGGGGACCGCCCGGGCCTATACCGATTACGGCCTGCTGACCGCCGACAAGGTGATCGGCGAGGACGTGCACAAGGTTTTCCAGCAGCTGACGGGACTGGGCAAGGTATCCAAGCTGAAGAAGCTGTTGCAGGCCCCGTTCACCCTGCATTCGGGGATGCTGGAACGGATCGAGCGGGAGATCGAGCATGTGCGCTCGGGCAAGCCCGGCCGGGTATTGGCCCGGATGAATTCCCTGATCGAGCCCAGGCTGATCCAGGCCATGTACCGGGCCTCCCAGGCAGGGGTGCGAATTGACCTGGTGGTGCGTGGGGTGTGCTGCCTGCGGCCCGGGGTGCCGGGAATTTCGGACAATATCCGGATACGCTCGGTGATGGGGCGGTTTCTGGAGCATTCCCGGGTGTTCTATTTCCAGAACGGCGGTGAACCGGAGATCTTCCTGTCCAGTGCCGACTGGATGCCACGCAATTTCTTCCGCCGGGTGGAAGTGGCCTTTCCGGTGGAGGTGCCGGAGTTGCGGGACCGGGTGCTGCAGGAATCCCTGCTGGCCTATATCTCGGACAACACCCAGGCCTGGGCGCTGCAGCAGGACGGCAGCTACCGGCGTCTGAAGGCGGCCTCCAACCACAAGCCCCGCTCGGCCCAGGATGAACTGCTCGGCAAGCTCACCAGCTGAGCTTCACTCCACCTTGAGTTTGAATTGGGCGGCCTTGAGGTGGCCTGACTCCCGCTCCAGATCCGCCCGGGTCAGGGGATTGGCCTCCAGCCAACCCGGGGCAAACCGCAGCTTGAGACCCTGATCCTTCGCCTTGAGCCCGTCCAGGGCCGGCACCGTGTCCGTGCGGGATCGGTGCAGCAATACCGCCAGACGCAGCAACACGGCCAGACGCAGCATGGGACGACGCTCCAGGATGGGCAGATCGTCAAACAGCTTGACGGGAAACTTGCGCCGATGGGCACGCACCAGCAAGGCGATCCGCCGCTGCCCCTCCAGGGTGAAGCCGGACAGGTCCGCATTCTCCACCATATAGGCCCCATGCTTGTGAAACTGGCTGTGGGAGATGGACAACCCCAGCTCATGCAGACGCGCCGCCCAGGCCAGGCTGTCGGCATGGTCCTGATCCAGTCCCCAGGTCTCCGCCACCAGATCCAGCAGCCGCAGGGCCGTCTGCTCCACCCGCCGGGCATGATCCGGCTCCACCTGAAAGCGCTTCATGATCCCGTCGATGGTACGGGTGCGAACGTCCTCATGACTGATGCGCCCCAACAGGTCATAGACCAACCCCTCCCTCAGGGCGCCATCAGAGACCCGCATCTGCCCGATGCCCAGGGCCTCGAAGACCGAAATCAGCACCACGACTCCGCCGGGCAGCACCGGGCGCCGCTCCTCGCTCAGGCCCTTGAGTTCCACCTTGGCCATGTCCCCGGCCTTGATCAGGGCCTGACGCAGCAGGTGCAGCCCTTCCAGGGTGATACCCTCCCGGCTCCACCCCTGTTCCCGCATGATCCTGTCAACCGCCAGCAGGGTGCCTGAAGCCCCCAGGGCCTCCTGCCAGCCCACACGCCGGTAGGTTTCCTCGATGGGTTGAAGCTCCAACCGGGCACCGATCTCGGCCGCACGCCAGGCCGTTTCGGTGATAATGCCTTTGGGAAAATAGAGCCGCCCCATGCTCACACACCCCATGTGCAGACTTTCGGTGTGACTGGGTTCGAAGCGCTCCCCCAGAATCAGCTCCGTACTGCCGCCACCGATGTCCACCACCAACCGCCGACCGCCGTCATCCGCCAGGCTGTGGGCCACCCCCAGATAGATCAGGCGGGCTTCCTCGCGACCGCCGATCACTTCGATCGGATGCCCCAGGGCACGGGTGGCCAGTTCCAGGAACTCCTCGGCGTTGCGCGCCTTGCGCAGGGTGTTGGTGCCCACGGCGCGCACGCTGCCCAAAGGCAGGTCACGTACGCGCTGGCCGAACTGCTGCAGACAGTCCAGGGCCCGGGTCACGGCCTCGGGACCGATGAAGCCACGGTTGTCCAGACCGCTGGCCAGACGCACGGACTCCCGCAGACGATCGAGCATGTGCACTTCGCCGTCACGGACGCGGGCCACGATCATGTGAAAGCTGTTGGAACCCAGATCGACGGCGGCGACGGTCTCGGGGGGCTTACGGCGTCGGAACATGAAAATCTCCCTCTTTTGCGGGGCCTCGATGATCGCCCCTCAAGGGGTCGAGTCTAGCAAGGGAACATGTCGCGAGGATAACAGCCGGGCGAGCCTGTCAGGCCAGCTTGCGCAACTGCCCCTGGGTCAGCAGCCAGTGGAGCGTGGCACGCCCCGGCTGCATGCCCAGGCTCACGTCCAGGCAGCAGACCCCGCCTTTTTTCATTCGCACCAGCGATCGCCGCTCCCCGGCCAACAGCCAGCCGGCCAGCAGGGACAAGTGGGGTTCGTGCCCCACCGCCAGCAGGGTCGGTGGGCAGGACCGTTCGTGCACCCAGTCGGCGAACTGCACCGGGTCCGCCTCGGGAATCAGGGTCGGCGCGGACACGATCTCGGCGTCGGGGAACACTTCGTGCAGAATCTGGGCGGTCTGGGCCGCCCGGCTATAGGGGCTGGTGACGATGCCCAGCGGCCCTTCCACCAAACGGTGCAGGCCCCGAGCGGCTCGACGCATGCGGCTGATACCCTCTTGCGTCAGGGGGCGAAGGTGATCCCCCTGGCCGGTGGCGGCAAACTCGTCGGCATCACCGGCCTGACTGTGGCGCACCAGGACCAGATGGCGAAGCGGATGGCCTGTCTTCATCTGCGGCATGGATTGATCTCCCTTGCAAGTGCCTGGGACCAGCCTAGCTGAAAGCAGCCCGGATGATGAAGAAGAAGACGATGGACAGCAGTGCCCCGGCCGGCAGGGTAATGATCCAGGACATGAAGATCGCGCGCACCACGCTCAGGTTGATGGCTGCAATCCCCCGCGCCAGACCCACCCCCAGGATGGCACCCACCAGGGTATGGGTGGTGGAGATGGGCAGCCCGGTGCCGGAGGCCAGAACCACGGTCATGGCCGCCGCCAGGGTGGCGGCAAAGCCGCGGCTGGGGGTGAGTTGGGTGATGCCCGTGCCCACCGTGGCGATCACCCGATGGCCGTAGGTCACCAGACCCAACACGATGCCGACCCCACCCAGCAGCAGAATCCACATGGGCATGGGGGTATGCACGGACACTTCCCCGCTCTGCACCACGCTGACCACCGCCGCCAGCGGACCGACGGCATTGGCCACGTCGTTGGAACCATGGGCGAAGGCCATGGCGCAGGCGGTCACCAGCATCAGGACGCCGAAAACCTTTTCCACGTTGCTGAAATGGAAGTCCCGGTCATCGGCGGGGTCGAAACGCAGGCGGCGGATGGCCAGCAGTCCCAGGCCCGCCGTCATCAGGGCAAAGGTGGCGGCGATGCCGTAACTCTGTAAGATGGTGAGGTCCATCCCCAGATGGGTCAGCCCCTTGAGCAGGGTGATGAGGGCGGTGAAGAAGGCGGCGAGGAAAATGTAGTAGGGAACGTAGCGCTTGGCATTGTCCAGGGGATTGGGTGTGTCCAGAATCAGGATCTGGACACTGCGGAAGAGGACGAAGGCGACCACCCCCGACAGGGCCGGCGACAGGACCCAACTGATGGCGATGGCGCCCACCTTGCCCCATTGCACCGCCTCCATGCCGATGGCCACGATGGCAAAGCCGATGATGGCACCGACGATGGAATGGGTGGTGGACACCGGCCAGCCGAAGATGGAGGCCACCAGCAACCAGGTCCCCGCCGCCAGCAGGGACGCCAGCATGCCGAAGACCAGGATCTCCGGTGTCCCCGCCAGTAGATTGGCGTCCAGCATCCCGGAACGGATGGTCTGGGTCACCGCCCCGCCCGCCAGCCAGGCGCCGGCGAACTCGAAAATGGCGGCGATGATCACCGCCTGCTTGATGGTCAGGGCTCGGGATCCCACCGAGGTGCCCATGGCATTGGCTACGTCGTTTGCGCCCACACCCCAGGCCATGAAAAAGCCGAAAATGCACGCCAGGACGATGAATAGCGTCGCGTATTCCATAGGATTGTCAGTTTTTTGTAGGTCTGAAGGGAATCAGTGGGCCAGCATGAGCCGCAGGCGACTACCGACCCGCTGTGCCAGGTCGGCCAGGTCACCGATCTCGTCGATAATCCGGTACATGAAGATCACATCCACCGGCGGCAGGGCCCGTTCCATGGCAAAGAGCTCGGCACGGACCCGGATCTGGATCCGATCGGTATCGTGCTCGATGGTATCGAGTTCCTTGAGGATG
The DNA here is from genome assembly GCF_000225005.1 of Ectothiorhodospira sp. PHS-1. NCBI lineage: Bacteria > Pseudomonadati > Pseudomonadota > Gammaproteobacteria > Chromatiales > Ectothiorhodospiraceae > Ectothiorhodospira > Ectothiorhodospira sp. PHS-1. The sequence continues at coordinate 14,423 of NZ_AGBG01000040.1, forward strand.
GATTCCATCACATCCACTTCATGTCCCCGAAAACCGGTCTCCACCAGGTCTTCCAGTTCATGCACGGCCTGGGAGGCCTTGCGGGTCGCCTCGGAGCAGCGGCTCAGGAAATCCCTCAGCAGGGGGTGGAGATTGTCGGGGAATGTCATCCGGCGGCCCAGGATCAGGCCGGCGATGTCCTTGGCGGTATTGGCGATGCCGTCCTGGACGGTGAGGGTTTCCAGGATGTCCCGGCGTGACATGGCCAGCATCATGCCCTTGGGCAGGTGCTGACGCAGATCTTTCTTGAGCAGGTCCGCCTCGTGTTCCAGTTCGGCGATGCGATTGCGCCGGGCTTCGGCCTGTTCCCAGTCCTGGGCCATGACCGCCTCCATGAAGGCAGGCAGTTCAGCCACACAGGCCTGCACCTTTTCGGCATGGTGCTGCAGGGGACGGACCGGTGACTTACCGAACAGATCGAAAAAATAACTCTTTGGAGGCATGGGGTGACCAGACCTGGAAAAGCGCGATTGTAACGGAATTATGACGCCGGACGGGAGTTTCAGATCCGGCATTCAGAGCGCTGTCATGAAATATTCATATTGATCCGTCCGATACCTCCTTGGCCCGCTCTGCCCGGGCGGCCTCACTGCCGCGCCGCACGATCCGGTCACGCCCGAAATGACAGGTGAAGGTGCTCCCCTCCCCCGGCGTGCTCTCGACCTGCAGCCGGGCGCCGTGGCGCTGCAGCACATGCTTGACAATGGCCAGACCCAGTCCGGTGCCGCCGGTGTTGCGACTGCGATCCGAATCCACCCGATAGAAGCGCTCCGTCAGACGGTGGACATGCTGAGGAGGGACACCGATACCGGTATCCCGGACCTGGAAACGGGCGCCATGCTCATCTTCGTGCCAATGCACGCTGATGGTGCCGCCATCGGGCGTGTAGTTGATCGCGTTGGTGACCAGGTTGGAAAAGGCACTGTGCAGCTCGGTATTGGACCCTCGCAACCAGAGACCCTCGTCCACCTCCAGGGTCAGATGCTGCCCCCGCTCCCCGATCAGCATGCGCGCCTCTTCCTTGATGCCGTGAATCAGGGCGGGCACGCTCACCGGTGACTGCGCGGTGGCCGCGGTGTCCCGGGTCTCCAGTCGGGACAGGGTCAGCAGATCCTCGATAATGCGCCGCATGCGAACCGCCTGGGACTCCATGGAACGCAGGGAGCGCCGGATCTCCGGCTCCAGAGAGTCCTCATCCGCCAGCGCTTCCAGATAACCGGCGATGACCGTGAGCGGGGTGCGCAGCTCATGGGAGACATTGGCGACAAAGTCGCGCCGCATGGATTCGAGCATGTGCAGACGGGTGACATCCCGCACCGACAGCAGGAACTGCTTGTCACCGTAGGGCACGATGCGGGCAGAGAGCATGACCCGCTCGTCCGGACCGCGGGGGAACTCCACCGCGTCGCTGTAATCGCCGGAGTGCATGTAGCGGACAAACTCGGGATGACGCAGCAAATTAGTGACACGTCGACCGATATCCCGGGGGGACTCCAGTTCCAGCAGACTGATGGCCGCGCCGTTGAACCACTCGATGTCGAAGCGGCTACCCAGGATCACCGTGGCATCCGGCATGGCGGCACTGGACTCATGAAAGCGGTTGAGCAGCTTGGCGATCTTCTTCTTGCGCCGCCGGTTGCGCTGGTAAAGCCGGTACTGCTCGTAGATCAGATCACCCCAGACCCCGCTGGCATGGGGCGGCTCGGATCGCTTGCCCACCTGGATCCAGCGATGGAAACGGTGCAACTGACGCAACTGCCAGCCCGTATAGGCGGACAAGGCGAGCACCAGCATCCAGGCCAGGTGACCGAACAGGGCACCCAGCACCAGGCCGGCAAGAATGAAACCGGACAGGCGCCAGAATTCCACCTTCCACGGACTGCCTGAACGGGAATCCAGGAGCATGGGCCGGTCCTACGCCTGCAGGGAAAAACGGTAGCCGGCACCGCGCACCGTCTGCACGAAACGGTCGCAGCCGGACGGGGCCAGCACCTTGCGCAGGCGCAGGATGTGGACGTCCACCGTGCGCTCCTCCACATAGGTATTGCGCCCCCAGACCCGGTCCAGCAACTGGGAACGGGAGTAAACCCGCTCGGGATGGGTCATGAAGAAGTGAAGCAAGCGAAATTCCGTCGGTCCCATCTCCAGGGCCTCACCGTCCACGGTCACCCGGTGACTGGAAGGGTCCAGGGTCAGTGTGTCCACGGTGATGGGCCTGGACTGTTCCTCCGGGATACTGCGCCGCAATACCGCCTTGATTCGGGCCACCAGCTCCCGGGGGAAAACGGCTTGGTGATGTAGTCATCCACGCCGGCCTCCAGAGCCCCCACCTTGTCGTCCTCCTCGCCACGGGCGGTGAGCATGATGATGGGCAGCTCGGCAGTGTATTCCTCGCGCTTGAGACGTCGGGCCAGATCAATGCCGCTGGTGCCGGGGAGCATCCAGTCCACCACCACCAGATCCGGCAACCGTTCCGCCAATCGGGTATGGGCCTCGTTGGCATCACCGGCCTCCACCATGCGAAATCCGGCCCGTGACAGGGCAAAACCCACCATCTCGCGAATGGCCGGCTCGTCCTCGACCAACAATATGGTCTTCTCGGTCATGTGTTCATCATCCTTCAGCCTGTCTTTGACGCGGCTATTACAACGAGAATTTATGACATGACGGTGACATTACAATGACTGCGGCCACCGCCCCCCTTTTCGGGATGTCATGCCACGGACACATTGCAGGA
>NZ_AGBG01000039.1:0-18429 GCF_000225005.1 Ectothiorhodospira sp. PHS-1
GGATACTCCAGAAGCAACCCCCAAGTTTGCGTGAATCAGGTCTGTGGCGTGCATCGGTTTTTTCGTGGCTCTTTTTCGGCTTAGTCACCTTAAGAATCACGATCTTGCCGGTGCATGTCCACCCCGCCTTCCATTATCCCACTGTTTTAAAAGGAATTATGCCTGCGAAAACGTGGGGATACTCCAGGCTCAGAGCTGGCTTGGGCCGAAGTTCATCAAGTCCTCAAATTACATGGCTGGAAATATAAGGCTGCGCATATTTGGGATAAAGGCGTTGGCCATGTTGCCGGAAACTGCAATGGAGATACGATTAGAGGATTTCCAGTCGTAACAGAAATATGTGTCCAGTATGTGAGAGATGTTCAGCTCCGCGATTATGAAGGCCGCCCTTGCTCAATAAAGGAGTGGCTAAGAAGCGAATGGCTGCGGAGCGGTTTGCCACTTTATAAAACAAACGAGGCCTGCGGTGTCAAAAACGCTGCTACACGAAAGTATTTCACGCAGTGTCATCTCTGGTACTTCCCGCCCCCGGAGAAGATGGAGATGTTGGCCGATTATGCTAACAAACATGGTGCGCCGACAAATAGGCCGTATTTCTCTCTCGATGGGAGAACCCATCTAACAGCAATGAAGTGGGAGCGAATGCGCGCAAAATGGAATCATGTCCACGGTGTCACGAATGTATGGCAGGAGCCAGCTGTACGGGGTAAAGAACGAATCGTCCGAAAAGGAATGAAATCACTACATGCTAACCAAAAACCATTAAAGTTAATGGAGCGGATTATCGGGGCCTCAACTGATCCGGGCGATGTGGTGTGGGAACCCTTTGGGGGGCTCTGCTCTGCAACCGTTGCATCTCTCATGACGGGGCGGCAGTGCTATGCCTCAGAGCTCATCCCGGAGTACTTTGACGTCGCTTCTCAAAGAATAAATGAAATATACCAGGAGCTCCCGCTGTATGAGAGAAAGAAAAATTCCTAATCCCCCATCCGCGACGGAGCCGGAAAAATCGTGGGAGCATTATGACCTTTTCGAGTCGGTAAAGAAGGCAATATTCTCATTGCCTTCTCGGTTTGAAAGTTCATTGAATATCGATGGTGTCCTAGCTACTGACCTTTTCGCTTTTAATTCGTCTCTTGGTGCAACGATCGAGCAGCAAGTTGTTGACTCGCTGAACAAGCTACGTTCTGTCTGGGATCCTGAGCAACACTACGCACTTTACGAGTTCGAACGCCAACCGCAGACATTCCCTGATGTAGTGCTAAAGGCAAGCGCCCCCGACGTGGAGCCAACTGTCCTTATGGGGATTGAGCTGAAAGGATGGTATGTGCTTGCAAAGGAGAAAGAGCCCAGCTTCAGGTACAAGGTAACGCCGGCAGTTTGCGCGCCAGCCGATCTTCTCGTAGTAGTTCCGTGGGCACTTTCGAATGTAATTTCAGGGTCGCCGATCGTGTTTGAGCCCTTTGTTATGGGTGCGCGACATGTAGCGGAGTACCGAAACTGGTACTGGAAGCATAAGAGAAAAGGGTCATCGGACAGAAATATTGAGCTCTCCACTGTAAATCAATTCTACCCGACTAAATCAGATATGATTTCCGACCGTCCTGCCAGCGATAGCGGAGGAAACTTTGGAAGGCTGGCCCGCGCTGGTATCATGGAAGAATATATTGCACAGCTCTTCGAAGAAAAATTAGCAGGAATTCAACTATCCGCTTGGCAGCGCTTTCTTTCCATATTCACCGAAGGAGTGACCGATAAAGATATTGATGCTGCCCTGCAAAAGATTGCGGACAACGTTGCGCGTACCGTAGATGATCCCGAGGCTTCAAAGAGACTGGCTGAAAAATTCCGTGAGATCGCTAATCTCATAGAAGGAGACTGAACTGCTAACAAAGCGTCAACGCGGACCGGCTTTTCCGCTAGCGCTCCAAAGCCGGCCGGTTACGCTAAACGTTATGCTGGGCGTTCATCTTGACCTGCGTATTCAAAAGCGTACACTTGGTGAGAGTTTTAACACTCAAGAGGTGCGTCATGACCGCAATCTCAGCAACTGAGGCGCACAGCAACCTTTATCGGTTGATTGACGAGACCGCCGAATCCCACCAACCAATCATCATCATGGGTAAGCGGAACAAGGCTGTCCTGGTCTCCGAGGAAGACTGGTCTGCAATCCAGGAAACGCTTTACCTGCTCTCCGTACCGGGTATGCGGGAGTCTATTCGTGAGGGAATGGACACCCCCGTGGATGGATGCGATGAGGTGCCAGCTTTGATTCATGAATGCTCCCCCTGCTCACTTGCAGAGGTATGGTTTGACGAAGATGACGGCAATATCTATCTAAACTTGAACAGGGTCGCCACAGAGGAAGATTTGGAAAACGACAGTTATCTTGAGTGTGAAGGGCAGACAATAGAAACCGTTCAGATCCAGGTTGCGTTCTGCCCTTATTGTGGTGAAAAGCTGTCGGTCGGTAAGGAAATTGTTGTACCCAACTTCCAGCACTACAACTTCGGCAGAAAGAAATGAGCACTCATGATCTGTCAGTCAACTTCGCGTCTGCGGCGCTGGACGGCTTACACTACGCTCCGCTCCGTTGTAGCCCCGGTTATTGAGGCGTTACGTTCCCGGCAGCGCTGAGACCAGGCCGAGATGATCAACAAAAGGAATGAAATCGCGGTCAGTGAAAAGCAAGGGCAACTTCTGTTCAATGCAGTAAGTCGCAATAATCACGTCCGTAGTTTTTCGGATTGTCATTCCTTTTTTGCGCAGTGCTCGGTAATTCTCTGCGCACTTCTCGGGCATGTCTTTTCCAAACATTTCAAGCTGGTCCAGCGTCATTAGGCTTTGCTTGGTCGTGCGGTATTCCCGGTCGTCCCGGATTCCCTGAAGAATTTCCAGAAATATCAAATCCCCCATGGCAACGACGCCCTCAACAATAGCAGCGTCAAGAGCATCGGTGTGCCGGCTCTGAGTGCCGTTAAGGTAGTCGATCCAGACACTAGTATCGACCAATATCATTTGCCGCCTCGCATTTCGTCAAGGTCGCCTTCCCACTTGATTCGACCTCGGAGCTTGCGAATTTCCTGCTGCTGGCTACGTCGCACCAGAAGCTTAAGCCCTTGTTCTACAACTTCTCTTTTAGTGCTCAGGCCAGAGGCTTTAAGGGCATCCATCATTAGCTTGTCATCTATAACAATGTTGGTTCTCATAAATCACCTATGTGTATTAATATCTGCTATATACACACCCTATCATAGGCAAAGAAACATAACAATCGGATTCACAGCGGGTTCGAAAGCCGCTATCCTGCGCAGCATCAATCCTTCCTGCACTGGATCGGTTTTTCGGATGACGAAATCCGGGCGCGGGAGTGACGGCGATAGCACGCCGCGCAAAGCGCGGCGTGTCGGGCCATTTGGAAGCCCTGGTATGGCATTGGCCGAGGATCAGGAAGATGGGGGGTATTCGAGGAATGGGTTTCCCGGCCGAGAACCCCGTGCAATTTCACGCCCGGTTCACCACCGGACTGAGCCGCTGCAGCATGCCCTTGAACACCTTGGGGCCGGCGGCCACCACGTTGCCGGTGGCCAGATAGTCGGGGCCGCCCTTGAGGTCGCTCACCAGACCGCCGGCCTCCTGCACCATCAGTACGCCGGCCGCCATGTCCCACTCGTGCAGGCCGATTTCCCAGAAACCATCCAGTCGACCGGCGGCCACGTAGGCCAGATCCAGTGAAGCCGCCCCGGCGCGACGCACACCGGCGGTGCCCGGCAGCAGGGCGCTCAGGGTGCGCAGGTAGTAGTCCAGGTTCTGGTCTTCCCGGAAGGGGATGCCGGTGCCCAGCAGGGCGCCGGTCATGTCCCTGGGCTGGGTCACGCGAATGCGCCGGCTGTTGAGGGTGGCGCCGGCGCCGCGGCTGGCGGCGAACAGTTCTTCCTTGACCGGGTCGTAGACCACCCCGTGTTCCAGGCGCCCCTTTTGTTTGAGGGCGATGGAGACCGCGTATTGGGGGATGCCGTGGAGGTAGTTGGTGGTGCCGTCCAGGGGATCGATCACCCACTGGAACTCCTCGTTGCTGCCCTGAGTGCCGCTTTCCTCCGCCAGGATGGCGTGACCGGGGTAGGCCCGGTGGATCACGCGTATAATCTCCCGCTCCGCCATGCGATCCACTTCGGTCACGAAGTCGTTGGGCTGCTTGTCCTGGACGGTGAGGGTATCAAGCCGGTCCGCATGACGTACGATGACCTGTCCCGCGGCGCGGGCCGCCTTGACGGCGATATTGAGCAAGGGATGCATGGAAGACTTCCGGGATGAGCTGGGAAACAGGGCCGCGACCGTGCAGGCCGCGGGGAGATCAAAGAAGAAACACAGCCATAGATGATAACTGAACCCATGGAATTACTGAATCCGATCCGGATCGTGCTCGTCAATACCTCCCATCCGGGCAATGTGGGCGGGGTGGCCCGGGCCATGAAAAACATGGGCCTGTCGGACCTTCGGCTGGTGGCCCCCCAGGATTATCCCAGCGCCGAGGCCACGGCCCGGGCTTCCGGGGCCGATGACCTGCTGGCCGGTGCCCAGGTGGTGGATGATCTGGACGAGGCGCTGGCGGGTTGTCGTCTGGTGCTGGGTACCAGTGCCCGTCAGCGCACCCTGCGCTGGCCCGAACTGGACCCCAGGCAGGCGGCGGCCAGACTGCTCGAAGCCGTCCCGACGGGGCCGGTGGCCGTGCTGTTCGGGCGAGAGCGGACCGGGCTGACCAATGAGGAGCTGGATCGCTGCCAGGCCCTGATCCATATCCCGGCCAACCCGGAATACAGCTCCCTGAATCTGGCGGCCGCCGTGCAGGTGCTCAGTTACGAGCTGCGCATGGCCGCCCTGGCCCATGCCCCCGCATCGGCACCGGCGCCCACCGGTGGGGAACTGCCCGCCAGTCATGAAGAGCTGGAGCGGCTGTATGCCCATCTGGAGGAGACGCTGTTGTTGCTGGAGTTTCTGGATCCGGACAACCCCAGGCACCTGATGCGGCGGTTGCGGCGCCTGTTTGCCAAGGCCGATCCCACCATCAACGAGGTGAATATCCTGCGGGGCATCCTGACCCAGGCGGCCAAAGGCCCACCGAAACACTCTGGCAAGCCCTGAAGATCGGGGTACAATGGCTCCAAAAAGACCCATGCCGGCCGTGTTTCCGCGGGCCGGCCATCAGGACCCTTCATGTTCCAACGCCTGCGCGACGATATTCGCTGTGTCTTCGACCGGGACCCGGCCGCCCGGCATACCTTCGAAGTGCTCACCACCTATCCGGGGCTGCATGCCCTGCTGCTGCACCGCCTGAGCCATGGGCTGTGGCGCCTGCGCCTGTGCTGGCTGGCCCGCTATCTGGCCTTTTTGGGGCGCTGGCTGACCGGAATCGAGATTCACCCGGGGGCCACCATCGGCCGACGTTTCTTCATTGACCACGGCATGGGGGTGGTGATTGGCGAGACCGCCGAGATCGGTGACGACTGCACCCTCTACCACGGCGTGACCCTCGGCGGCACCTCGTGGGGTAAGGGCAAGCGTCATCCCACCCTGGAGAACAACGTGGTGGTGGGGGCGGGGGCCAAGATCCTCGGCCCCATCCGCATCGGCGAGGGGGCCCGGGTCGGTTCCAACGCGGTGGTGCTGCGGGATGTGCCTCCCGGGGCCACGGTGGTCGGTATTCCCGGGCGCATCATCACGCCCAGAAGTGACGAGGAGCGACGCCGGGAGGACATGGCCCTGAAGATGGGGTTCGATGCCTACGGCACCACCCAGGACATGCCGGATCCGGTGGCCACGGCCATTACCCGCATCCTGGATCATCTGCATACCCTGGATCAGCGCATGGACGAGAACTGCCATGCCCTCAAGGCCCTGGGGGCACAGGTGGATGACTCCCACATTCAGGAGATCCAGGCGGATGAACTGGGGGATTTGGCCGGCCCGTCCGCTCAGGGGCAGGACAGTGCCGAGTCACGGCGGGGCGTTAATACTTGACCAAAAAGATAAGGTATTGTTAGCATACCCGGACGGATCATACGGGAGAGAGGCAATGAGACTGACAACGAAGGGGCGCTATGCCGTGACGGCAATGCTGGATCTTGCGATCCACAACGACCAGGGACCGATATCCCTGGCGGATATCTCGGGCCGACAGGGTATCTCACTATCCTATCTGGAACAACTTTTTGCGCGCCTGAGAAAGCGCGGTCTCGTGGTCAGTACCCGCGGTCCCGGCGGGGGCTATACCCTGAGCAGACCGGCGAATGAACTGGCCATTGCCGATGTCATTTCGGCGGTGGACGAGAAAGTGGATACCACCCGCTGCGGCGGCACCGTGGACTGCCAGGACAGCCATCGCTGTCTCACCCATGATCTGTGGTCCGATCTGAGCGCCCAGATCCACAATTTCCTGGCCAACATCACCCTGGCCGATGTCATGCGCCGCAACGGCGTTCAGGAAGTGGCCGCCCGTCAGGACAGCATCATGTCACGCCAGCCTTCCGGTGCCCGAAGTGGCGCCGGCGCCGGGCTTGCGTCCCAGTCCGTGGAATGAACAGGCCCAGGAGTGAAGCCGTGAGCGAGAACAACCGACCCATCTACCTGGACTATGCCGCCACCACCCCGGTGGATGAACGGGTGGCGGAAAAGATGGCCCGCCATCTCACCATCGACGGCCTGTTCGGCAACCCTGCCTCCCGTTCCCATCCCTTCGGCTGGGAGGCGGAAAAGGCGGTGGAGGAAGCCCGCGAGCAGGTGGCTGCCCTGGTGGGCGCCGACCCCCGGGAGATCGTCTGGACCAGCGGCGCCACCGAGGCGGACAACCTGGCCATCAAGGGCGCGGCCCATTTCTACCAGAAGAAGGGACGCCATATCGTCACCATGAAAACGGAGCACAAGGCCGTCCTGGACACCTGTCGCCAGTTGGAGCGGGAAGGCTTTGAGGTGACCTACCTGGACCCGGAGCCCAATGGCCTGCTCGACCTGGGCCGCCTGGAGGCCGCCCTGCGTGACGACACCGTGCTGGTGTCCGTGATGCACGTGAACAACGAGATCGGCGTGATCCAGGACATCGAGGCCATCGGCAATCTCACCCGTGCCCGCGGCATCCTCTATCACGTGGATGCGGCCCAGTCCACCGGCAAGGTGGACATCGATCTGGCCAGGCTCCCCGTCGACCTCATGAGCTTCTCCGCCCACAAGAGCTACGGCCCCAAGGGCGTGGGTGCCCTTTATGTGCGTCGCAAGCCCCGGGTGCGGATCGAGGCCCAGATGCATGGCGGCGGTCATGAGCGGGGCATGCGCTCCGGTACCCTTGCGCCCCACCAGATCGTCGGCATGGGCGAGGCTTTTCGTATCGCTCGGGAGGAGATGGCCCAGGAAAACCAGCGTCTGCGCCTGTTGCGCGACCGTCTCTGGGCCGGCCTGTCGGACATGGAGGAGGTCTATCTCAACGGCGATGCCGAGCGCCGCGTGGCGGGCAGTCTCAATGTCTCCTTCAATTTCGTCGAGGGCGAGAGCCTGATCATGGCGCTCAAGGATATCGCCGTGTCCTCCGGCTCCGCCTGCACCAGTGCCAGCCTGGAACCTTCCTATGTGTTGCGCGCCCTGGGCCGCGACGACGAACTGGCCCACAGTTCCATCCGTTTCTCCGTCGGGCGCTATACCACCCAGGAAGACATTGATCGCACCATCGCCCTGGTCCGCGGGGCGGTACAGAAGTTGCGCGAACTCTCGCCGCTCTGGGAGATGTATCAGGAAGGCGTGGATCTGAAATCGGTGGCGTGGGTCGCCCATTGATCCCGCGCAGTGCCTGCCCCGCGGGGCGTGAAGACATTTTATTTGGAGAGGTAACCGGAAATGGCCTACAGCGACAAAGTCATTGACCACTATGAAAATCCCCGCAACGTGGGTTCCCTGGACAAGGCGGACCCCCAGGTGGGGACCGGCATGGTGGGCGCCCCGGCCTGCGGGGATGTGATGAAGCTGCAGATCCGCGTCAACGACGCCGGGGTCATCGAGGAGGCCATGTTCAAGACCTATGGCTGCGGTTCCGCCATTGCCAGTTCCAGCCTGTTGACCGAGTGGGTCAAGGGCAAGACCCTGGAGGAGGCCGCGGCCATCAAGAACACCGAGATCGCCGAGGAACTGGCCCTGCCGCCGGTGAAGATCCATTGCTCGGTGCTGGCCGAGGATGCCATCAAGGCCGCCATTGCCGACTATCGCAAGAAATCCGGCGGCGCGATCGACGCTGAAACCGCCTGAGAAGGAGAGCAAGAGTCATGGCCATCACATTGACCGACACCGCCGCCGACCGGGTGCGCAACTTCATGGAAAAGCGGGGCAAGGGCATCGGCCTGCGCCTGGGTGTGAAGACCACCGGTTGCTCCGGCATGGCTTACATCATGGAGTTCGTGGACGAACTGGACGAGGGTGATACCGTCTTCGAAGACAAGGGCGTGAAGGTGGTGATCAACCCCCGCAGCCTGGTCTATCTGGACGGCACCGAACTGGATTACACCCGTGAAGGCCTTAACGAAGGGTTCCGGTTCAAGAACCCCAACGAGAACTCCCGCTGCGGTTGCGGAGAGAGCTTCAATGTCTGAGCCGGGGGCGTCCAGCGGTCCGTTGCTGGATTTCGGGCGGGATTACTTTGCCCTGCTGGGCCTGCCGAGGCAGTTTCGCATCGATCGGGAGGCCTTGTCCCGGGCCTATCGCACCTTGCAGACCGAACTGCACCCTGACCGCTTTGCCAAGGCGCCGGAGGCACAGCGCCGTCTGGCGGTGCAGGGGGCGTCCCATGTGAACGAGGCTTATGCCACCCTTCGGGACGACACCCGGCGGGCACGCTACCTGCTCGGTCTGCGGGGCGTGGCGGTGGATGACGACCGGGCCACCGCCACCGATCCCGACTTTCTCATGGACCAGATGGCGCTCCGCGAGACCCTGGAAGCGGTGCCGGATGCCGCCGATCCCTTTGCCGCCCTGGATCGGGCGGCGGCGGACATCGATGATCGTCACGATGCCCTGATCAGGGCCTTCGAGGCCGCCTGGGCCGCCGATGACCTGGAACAGGCCCGGGAGCAGGTCCTCAAGCTGCGGTTCTTCAATCGTCTGCGTGAGGAGCTGGAGCGCATCCGCGAGCGTCTGGAAGACGACCTGCCCTGAACCGGGGTATCCCCCAGAAACCATCAAGACGGATTCAACTTGCCATGGCGCTATTGCAGATCTCCGAACCCGGCATGTCGCCGGACCCCCATCAGCGACGTCTCGCGGTGGGGATCGACCTGGGGACCACCAATTCCCTGGTGGCGACCGTGCGCAACGGGGTGGCCGAAACCCTGCCCGACGAGGCCGGCCTTCACCTGTTGCCTTCGGTGGTGCATTACGGTACCGAGGGCCGGGTGCTGGTGGGGCATGAGGCCCGGCGCCTGGCTGCCCTGGACCCCCTCAACACCCTGTCTTCGGTCAAGCGCCTGATGGGGCGCGGCGTGGGCGATCTCAAGACCCTGGCCGGGCATGTTCCCTACGATTTCGCGCCGGGCGAGGGCGGCGTGCCCCGCATCCGTACCCAGGCCGGGGAGGTGACTCCGGTGGAGGTCTCCGCCGAGATCCTCAAGGCCCTGCGCGGGCGGGCAGAAGCCTCCCTGGGCGGGGATCTGGACGGGGCCGTGATCACCGTGCCCGCCTATTTCGACGATGCCCAGCGCCAGGCCACCAAGGATGCCGCCCGCCTGGCTGGCCTGAACGTGTATCGTCTGTTGAACGAGCCCACCGCCGCCGCCATCGCCTACGGTCTGGATCAGGGCCATGAGGGCCTGATCGCCGTGTTCGATCTGGGTGGGGGGACGTTCGATATCTCCATCCTGCGCCTGCACAAAGGGGTGTTCGAGGTCCTGGCCACCGGCGGCGACAGCGCTCTGGGGGGGGACGATTTTGACCGCGCCATCGCTGCCTGGATGATGCAGGAGGCGGGCATCGAGGGCGACGCGGGGCATCACCGCATGCGCCAGCTCATCCTGGACGCCTGCGCCGTCAAGGAAGCCCTCACCGATCGTGATGAGGCCCAGTTGCGGGTGGCCCGCTCGGACTCCGAATACTGGACCGGCTGCATGACCTGCCACCAGATGAACTGTCTCATCGACCCCCTGATCAGCAAGGCCCTGTCCGCCTGCCGGCGGGCGATGCGGGATGCCGGGGTGAGCCGCGAGGAGATCACCGACGTGGTCATGGTGGGCGGTTCCACCCGGGTGCCGAGGGTGCGGGAGCGGGTCGGGGAGTTTTTCGGCCGCGAACCCCGCGTGGACATCGATCCGGACAGGGTGGTGGCCGTGGGGGCCGCCCTGCAGGCGGACATCCTGGCCGGTAACAAGCCCGGCGACGAGATGCTGCTGCTGGACGTGATTCCCCTGTCCCTGGGCATCGAGACCATGGGCGGCCTGGTGGAGCATCTGATCCCCCGCAATACCACCATCCCCGTGGCCCGCGCCCAGGAATTCACCACCTTCAAGGATGGTCAGACGGCCATGGCCCTGCATGTGGTTCAGGGCGAGCGGGATCTGGTGGACCACAACCGTTCCCTGGCCCGTTTCACCCTGTCCGGGATTCCGCCCATGGTGGCGGGGGCCGCCCGGGTGCGAGTGACCTACCAGGTGGATGCGGATGGCCTGCTCAATGTGACGGCCCGGGAAATGGTCAGCGGGGTACAGGCCGGCATCGAGGTGAAGCCGTCCTACGGTCTCACCGACGGCGAGATCCAGTCCATGCTCACCGATTCCCGCAGCCATGCCGCCGAGGACATGCAGGCCCGTCGCCTGCGGGAACAGCAGGTGGAGGCGGACCGGGTCCTGGAGGCCCTGGAATCGGCCCTGGCCGCCGATGGGCATCTGCTGGATCCGGACGAGCTGGAGGGCATCCGCGCGGCCAGCCGCACATTGCTGGAGGCGCGCCGGGGAGAAGATCACGAGGCCATCCGCCGGGCCATTGCCGAGGTGGAGAAGGCCGGCGAATCCTTCGTCGCCCGGCGCATGAACGAGAGCGTCCGCAAGGCCATGTCCGGCCATCGTGTCGAGGAATTCGAATAAACCCAGCTGGGAGTGAACGACCACATGCCGCAAATCATCTTTCTTCCCCACGAGGAGATCTGTCCCGAGGGGGCTGCCGTCGAGGTGGAGTCCGGGACCTCCATCTGCGATGCCGCCCTGGCCAACGGCATCGAGATCGAGCATGCCTGCGAGAAGTCCTGTGCCTGCACCACCTGCCATGTCTATGTGCGGGAGGGACTGGACAGCCTTGATGAGGCCACCGAGGACGAGGAAGACCTGCTGGACCGGGCCTGGGGCCTGGAGCCGGATTCGCGCCTCTCCTGTCAGGCCCGCGTGGGGGATCGGGATCTGGTGGTGGAGATTCCCCGTTACACCATCAATCAGGTGTCCGAGCATCACTAGGAGGCTGCCCCATGAGCTTGCAATGGACCGATAGTCTGGACATCGCCCTGGCCCTGCAGGAGGCCCATCCGGACGTGAATCCGACCCAGGTGAATTTCGTCGACCTGCGCAACTGGATCATGGCCCTGCCGGATTTCGAGGATGATCCGGCGCGTTGCGGCGAGCGCATCCTGGAGGCCGTGCAACTGGCCTGGATGGAGGAGTACGACGGCTAGGGTCGCCGTTCTCCCGCGATTGGTTTTTCCTTCCGGAGCCGGGCTTGTCCGTGCCGCCTTCGGTGCCGGGTCATTGTCTGTCACCCGCCCCGCAAGGTAACATTCCCCCTCTGCATCACGATGCAATCTTCTTCCCTTGACGCAGGTCATGACGGCCTGCGTTGCAATCTTGCACTTCCATATCCCATATCGGAGTTCCATTCCATGGCTGTTGAACGCACCATTTCCATCATCAAGCCCGATGCCGTCGCCAAGAACGTGATCGGCGAGATCTACAGCCGCTTCGAGAAGGCCGGCCTGCGCATCGTTGCCGCCCGCATGATCCAGCTCAGCCGCGAACAGGCGGAAGGCTTCTATGCCGTGCACAAGGAGCGCCCCTTCTTCAATGATCTGGTGAGCTTCATGATCAGCGGTCCGGTGATGGTGCAGGTTCTGGAAGGCGAAGACGCCGTTGCCAAGAACCGTGAACTGATGGGTGCCACCAATCCCAAGGATGCCGCCCCCGGCACCATCCGCGCCGATTTCGCCGACAGCATCGACGAGAACGCCGTGCACGGCTCCGATGGCGCCGACACCGCCGCCCAGGAAATCGCTTTCTTCTTCAAGCCCGAAGAACTCTGCCAGCGCACCCGCTGACGGACGGCGTCACGCCGAACCGGGGGCGGGTTTGCCCGCCCCCGGCAGGGGCTTGCCCCACAGCTTTTCCGGCCACCGCCGGTGGACAGATCCATGAATGAAAGTACCAAGACCAATCTGATGGGCATGACGCGGGAGGAACTGGCCGGGTTCTTCGTCGCTCACGGCGAAAAGCCCTTCCGTGCCGTGCAGGTGCTCAAGTGGATCCACCAGCGGGGCATCACTGATTTCGCCGCCATGACGGACCTGACCAAGGGTCTGCGGGCCTGGCTGTCAGAACATGCCGAGGTCCGTGCCCCCGGAATCGTCATGACCCAGGCCGCCCGCGACGGCACCCACAAGTGGTTGCTGCGGCTGGATGACGGCAACTGCATCGAGACCGTGTTCATTCCCGAGGAAGGTCGCGGCACCCTGTGCGTGTCCTCCCAGGTGGGCTGCGCCCTGGACTGCAGCTTCTGTTCCACCGCCCGTCAGGGTTTCAACCGCAACCTGACCGCCGCCGAGATCATCGGCCAGCTCCATGCCGCCCGCGGCCATCTGCAACCGGAAGAGGGGCAGAGCCGGGTGGTGAGCAACGTGGTGCTCATGGGCATGGGCGAACCCCTGCTCAATTTCGAACCCGTGGTGGCGGCCATGTCCCTGATGCTGGAGGACAACGCCTACGGCCTGAGCAAGCGCCGTGTCACCCTCAGCACCGCCGGCGTGGTGCCGGCCCTGGACCGGCTGCGCGAGACCGGTCTACAGGTGGCCCTGGCCCTGAGCCTGCATGCGCCCAATGACGCCCTGCGCGATCAATTGGTGCCCCTGAACCGCAAGTACCCCATCGCCGACGTGCTGGCGGCCTGCCGTCGTTATGTGGGCAACGGGGGGCATCACAGCCGGGTCACGGTGGAATACGTCCTGCTCGACGGGATCAACGACAGCCAGGCCCAGGCCCGGGAACTGGCGGCCCTGTTGCAGGATGTGCCCTGCAAGGTCAATCTGATCCCTTTCAATCCCTTTCCGGAAAGCCGTTACCGCCGCTCCAGCGGTGCCGCCATCGACCGGTTCCGGGACATCCTGGTGCAGGCCGGTTACACCACCATCACGCGCCGTCCCCGCGGCGACGACATCGACGCCGCCTGCGGTCAGCTGGTGGGACGGGTGGAAGACCGGAGTCGCCGTGTGATGCGCTTTGCCGCGTTGGAGAACCCGCCGGGAGCCGCGCCACCATGAAGCCGACCCTTGTTCTGCCCGGTCTGATGCTCTGTACCGGCCTGTTGCTGGTCGGTTGCGCCGTCACGCCCCAGGTCCAGGAGCGTGAACAGCGTGCCGCCCAGGTGAACATGGAACTGGGTCTGCACTATATGCGCAACAATCAGCTGGAGCAGGCCAAGGGCAATCTGGATCGTGCCCTGTCCCAGGATCCCGGGTCCGGCCAGGTTCACGCCGCCTACGCCCTGCTGCAGGAGCGGCTGCGTGATCCCCGGCTGGCGGATCGTCACTTCCGGCGCGCCCTGGATCTTGAACCGGGGAATGCCCTGGTACAGAACAACTACGGGACTTTCCTGTGCCGGCAGGATCGCCTGGACGAGGCCGATCGGGCGTTTCGCGCCGCGGCGGACAATCCTCTTTACGCCACGCCCGAGGTGGCCTGGACCAACGCGGGCATCTGCATCCTGAAAAAGCCGGACGAGGAGCAGGCGGAGCGCTATTTCCGGCGGGCGCTGGAAAGCAATCCGCGCCATATCCCCGCCTTGTATGAGATGATGCGCCTGACTTTCGAGCGCGGACGCTATCTTCAGACCCGTGCCTATCTGCAGCGCCTGACGGAACAGATGCCCCACACCCCGGAGACCCTCTGGATCTGCTATCGGGCCGAACTGGAATTGGGCAATCGGGATGCCTCCGGGGTCTGCGCCCTGCGCTTGAAGAACGATTTCCCGGACTCAGAACAGACCACACGATTGCTGGAAACCGAATCCCGTGGCAGAAGATAGAATGCAACAAGAAGACTGGGGTACGCACTCGCCCGCGGCGGCTTCGCCGGGTGCGTTGCTGCGGGCCGCCCGCGAGCAGGCCCGCATGGCTCGGGAGGATCTGGCGGCGCGCCTGCATCTGCCCCTGCGAACCCTGGAAGCCCTGGAAGAGGATCGTTTCGAACAACTGCCCGAGCCGCCCTATGTGCGGGGTTATCTGCGCGGCTGCGCCAAGATCCTGGAAGTGGATGCGGAGCCCATGATCAGCGCCCTGGAGCAGGCTACCGGCGCCCTTCGGGAGCGACTGGAGATCGCGCCCTCGCTCGCCTCCGGCGACGACAGGAGCACGGTGCGCACCACGGCGACCGCCGCTCCCGCCGCTTCGGGCGGCGCGGGTCCCTGGGTCATCATCATCGGCGTGGTGCTGCTGGCGGCATTGATCCTCGGCCTGTTCCTGTTCTCCGGCGACCTGTTCCGTGATCCGGCGCAACCGGAGGCCGGTGGCGAGGGGACCGCGCCGGTAAGCGCCGAACCCTCGGTTCCGTCGCTTCCCGCCCGGATCGTACCGACCCTGGAAGCGCCGGAGTCGGAGTCCCCGGCCGTCGAGTCCGCCGCTCCCGCCCCGGCAACCCCGGAACCGCCCCTGGCGCCGCCCGCCGCGACGCCGGCAGCGCCTTCGCCCGAGGCCATTGCGGCGCCCGTCGCCACCGAGCCGCCGCCACCGGCGGGGCAGGGGCGCCTGGTATTGCGCTTCGAGGAAGACTCCTGGGTGGAGATCACCGATGCGGGAGGGAATCGGCTTCTGGTGGGTCTGATGCGCAAGGGGTCCGAGCGTCGCATCGAGGGGGCCGTGCCCATCCGGGTATTCCTGGGTAACGCCCCGGGGGTTCGTCTGACCTTCAATGGTCAGTCCATGGACATGTCCGGAGATACCCGGGCCGACAACACCGCCCGTTTCACCGTGGGGCGGCGCTGATAGCGTCGTCCGCCGCCGGCGTCATCCGCGCCGCCGTTCCGACCGTTTGACACAGATCCGAGATTGATGAGCAGGCAGATTAGATCCATCCGGGGGATGCACGACATCCTGCCCGAGTACACAGGCGCCTGGCAGTGGCTGGAATCCCGCATTCGGGATACCTTGAGCAGTTACGGCTATCAGGAGATCCGCCTTCCCATCGTGGAGAGCACGGACCTGTTCGCCCGTTCCATCGGCGAGGTGACGGATATCGTCTCCAAGGAGATGTACACCTTCGAGGATCGCAACGGCGACAGCCTGACCCTGCGTCCCGAGGGTACGGCGGGTTGTGTCCGGGCCGGAGTGGAGCATGGGCTGTTGCACAATCAGCAGCAGCGACTCTGGTACATGGGTCCCATGTTCCGTCACGAGCGGCCCCAGAAGGGCCGCTACCGCCAGTTTCATCAGATCGGTGTTGAAGCCTTCGGCATGGAAGGCCCCGACATCGATGCCGAACTGATCCTCATGACCGCGCGCATGTGGCAATCCCTCGGGCTTCGGCAGGTGCGCCTGGAGCTGAACAGCCTGGGGTCCGCGGAGGCCCGCGCCGCCTATCGCGAGCACCTGGTGGCCTATTTCCAGGCCCATCAGGACCAGCTGGACGAGGAATCCCGCCAGCGGCTGCACACCAACCCCCTGCGCATTCTGGACAGTAAGAATCCGGACCTGCGGCCGCTGATCCAGGCGGCCCCGAGCCTGCTGGACCATCTGGACGCGGCTTCAAGAACCCACTTCGAGACCCTGCAGGCCATCCTGACCCGGGCCGGCGTCGAATTCACCATCAATCCCCGTCTGGTTCGCGGTCTGGACTACTACGGCCGGACCGTGTTCGAGTGGATCACCGATGCCCTGGGCGCCCAGGGTACGGTCTGCGCCGGTGGCCGCTATGATGGTCTGGTGTCCCAGCTCGGCGGTCGGGCCACGCCGGCGGCTGGTTTTGCCATGGGCGTGGAACGTCTGCTCAGCCTGCTGGAAGACGATGGCGGCCTGCCCCAGGCCGCGCCGCCCCAGGCGTATCTGGTCCTGGCGGGGGAGGAGACCGTGACGGCGGGCATGGCCCTGGCCGAGGCCTTGCGCTCGGCCGTTCCGGAGCTTCGGTTGCTGGTCAATTGCGGCGGCGGCAGTATCAAGGCCCAGCTCAAGCGTGCCGATCGCAGCGGCGCGGCGGTGGCGCTGATCCTGGGCGAGGCGGAACTGGCGGCCGGACAGGTGTCCGTCAAACCGTTGCGCGACCCGGAGCGTCCCCAGGTCACGGTCTCCATG
The DNA here is from genome assembly GCF_000225005.1 of Ectothiorhodospira sp. PHS-1. NCBI lineage: Bacteria > Pseudomonadati > Pseudomonadota > Gammaproteobacteria > Chromatiales > Ectothiorhodospiraceae > Ectothiorhodospira > Ectothiorhodospira sp. PHS-1. The sequence goes on from NZ_AGBG01000039.1 coordinate 16,556, forward strand.
ACCGACCTGAGTGAACGTCTCCCCGAACTGCTGGGGCTGTCGGGCCACATCGATTTCTGAATCCGCACAATCTTAAGGAGAATGATCCATGTCCTACGCGACCGACGAGGAACGCGTCGAGGCCATCAAGCGATGGTGGAAGGAGAACGGTACCGCCGTGATCCTGGGTCTGGTGGTGGGCCTCGGCGGTGTCGTGGGCTGGCGTCTGTGGACGGGCCATGTGGAGTCTCGCGCCGTGGATGCCTCGGAGATCTACATGGCCATGGTGTCCGCCGCCCGGCAGGGCAGCGAGATCGCCCACGACCATGGCACGACCCTGATGGAAGGCTATCGCAAGACACCCTATGCGGCCCTGGCGGCCCTGGAGCTGGCACGGCTGGCGGTGGAGCGGGATGACCTGGTGCTGGCGGAAGGGCGTCTGCGCTGGGCCATGGCCCAGGCCCGCACTCCGGAAATGGTTCAGGTGGCCCGGACCCGTCTGGCTCGGGTCCTGATTGCCGACGGCCGTGCCCAGGATGCCCTGACACTGCTGGAGGACCCGGTGCCCGAAGGTTTCCTGGCCCTGGTGGAAGAGCTGCGGGGGGATGCCCATCGCGCCCTTGGGGATCATGCCCGGGCCCGGGCCGCCTATGACCGCGCCATGCTGATTTCGGGTGGACTTTCCGACTATCTGCAGATGAAGCGGGATGCGCTCAACACCCCGGTCGAGGTGACTGGTTCATGATGCCGCGACTGCTGGCCGTACTGCTCGTCACCACCTTGGTCAGCGGCTGCGGGCTGTGGAGCCGGGATACCGCGGAACCGCCCGCGCCATTGCCCCGGATCGAAGCGGAGGTGACGCCCCGGGTGTTGTGGAGCCGCAATACCGGCTCCGGCGCGGGCAAGTCCTATCTCCAGCTTTCCCCCTACCTGGGCCGGGATCGCATTATCGTCGCCGGTGCCGACGGGCGGGTTTCCGCCTGGAATCTGGAAGACGGCGCCAGCCTGTGGCGGACGAACCTGCGGGTACCCGTCACCGGCGGGGTCAACGGCGGCAGCCAGGTGGTGGTGGTGGGCACCGGGCGCGGGGAGGCCATCGCCCTGAGCCCGGAGGATGGCCAGGAACTGTGGCGCCGGATGCTTTCCAGCGAGGTCATGGCCGTGTCCGAGGTGGAACAGGGGCTGGTGGTCGTGCGGACCAACGACGGCCGCCTCCATGCCCTGGATGTCCTGACCGGCGAACCGCGCTGGCTGGCGGGACGCAGCACCCCGGCCTTGAGCCTGCGGGGGGCCGGTACCCCCTTGATGCTGTCCGGGCGTGTCCTGGCGGGATTCGACAATGGTCGGCTCGCCATGTTCGGTCTGGCCCGCGGTAACGTGATCTGGGAAACGGCCCTGGCCATCCCCAGCGGTCGTTCCGAACTGGAACGCATGGTGGATGTGGACGGCGAGCTGGACCTGGCCGGCGGGGTGGTTTACGGCGCGGCCTATCAGGGCCGGGTGGCCGCCTTCAGCGTGGCCGATGGACGTACCCTTTGGCAGCGGGATCTGTCCTCCTATCGCGGTGTCACGGTGGCGGGCGACCTGTTGCTGCTCACCGACGCCTTTGGCCATGTCTGGGCCCTGGACCGCCGCAACGGCGCCACCCTCTGGCAGCAGGATCTTCTGCGGCTGCGGGGGGTGACCCTGCCGGTGCCGGTGGACAGCCATGTGGTGGTGGGTGATTACGAGGGCTACCTGCACTGGCTGGCCCCCGAGGACGGTACCCTGGAGGGCCGCATCCGTACCGACCGTAACGGCATCATGGGGGTACCCCAGGTGCGTGCCGGTGTCGTCTACGTCCTGGGGCGGGGGGGCAACCTGAGTGCCGTCACCCTGCGTTCCCGGGATGATTC
>NZ_AGBG01000038.1:0-19154 GCF_000225005.1 Ectothiorhodospira sp. PHS-1
ATGGTAGTTCATGGAGGCACGTCGGCAGGCGGCCTGACCGGCGTGTCGTCCGATTCGGGTGTGTAAGGGGCAGTACCTTGCCCGGCAGTGAATGCCGCCGGTTTTTTTTGGAAGGCTTCCTGGAGGCGTGCGCCAGCGACAGCCTGCTGGAGATTTGACCCTGAATCGGTACCGATTCGGCGATTGAAATTTTTCGTGCATTTTTCAAAAAAGCCGTTATAATGCGCCTCCATCACACAGGCAGTGTGGTGAAGCAAGCTGGAGTGGTAGTTCAGTTGGTTAGAATACCGGCCTGTCACGCCGGGGGTCGCGGGTTCGAGTCCCGTCCACTCCGCCATTTTTGAATCCCTGGAGCAGAAGGCTGCAGGGTGTGTTGTTTTTCAAGTGTCTTGCCCATGTGGCTCAGTGGTAGAGCACTCCCTTGGTAAGGGAGAGGTCGGCAGTTCGATCCTGCCCATGGGCACCACCCCCCCCTCCTATCTGTCTCCCATGCCCTCTGAGTTGTCCGGCGGCATGTTCCTGCGTTTCTCGTCTTCAGCATCTTGCCTGAATGAGGCATGATGGTTCCGTGGTACCGATGCACCCCCTGTGTGCGGCATCGGCATCCAATCCTGGTTAACCGGAACGGGACTGATTCATGCGTCAAAGGGTGTGTGTGGAAGATCTGGCCATCTTGCTCATCGAGCCGTCACGGACACAGCGCCAGATCATCATCCGGCTGCTGTCCGAGGGGCATATCCTCAAGATCGAAAGCGTGGACAGCGCGGCGGCCGCCCTTGAACTCATGGCCACCTACATACCGGATCTGCTGATTTCCAGTTTCTACCTGCCGGACATGGAAGCACCCGAGCTGTTTGCCAGGATGCTGGAGGACCCGCGCCTGGTGGAGGTGCCCAAGATGGTCATTTCCAGCGAGCAGCACCATGACAAGCTGGATGCGGTGCGTCAGAGTGGCGTGCTGGCCCTGCTGCCCAAGCCCTTTGATCGGGATGATCTGGAACGGGCCCTGACGGTGACCCTGGATTATCTGGAGGAAGAGGAACTGGAACTGGAGGATCGGGACATCGCCGACGTCAGGGTGTTGCTGGTGGATGATTCCCGCATGGCGCGCAATCATTTGTCCCGGGTGCTGGAGCATGTGGGGATACAGCACATCGACCAGGTGGAAAACGGTGCCCTGGCCCTGGAGCAGTTGCGCCGGCATGAGTATGACCTGGTGGTGACCGATTACAACATGCCGGTCATGGATGGCCAGGCCCTGGTCAACGAGATCCGCGGCAACCCCGCCTATGTTCATATTCCTGTGATGATGGTGACGTCCGAGTCGGACGCCTCCCGGCTGTCCTCGGTAAAGAAGGCAGGAGTGTCCGCCATCTGCGACAAGCCCTTCGAAGTGGATCAGGTACGCAGGTTGTTGCGGCGGATGATCTAGCCGCGTCGCCGGTGATCGAATCAATCCCAGTCAAGGCATCCGAATAATAAAGTCGACACGCGGTCGACTTTACGGGGTGCTTGCGCCGTACAACCATGAGCTTCTTGGTTGACGAGAGCGCACACGTGTCCAGCAGATTGTCTTCCAGCAGTCTTCGGCGGTCGGTTGTCTTGGCGTCCGGCCTTGTGGTCGTGGGTACACTGGTGCCCTTGGCCCTGGAATCCTCACGGTTGCACGCCGGGCCATTGTTGCCGGAGGCGTTGCGCACGGAAGAGGCGCTGACGGTCCGGGCGCTGGTGGGGTTCGATCTGCTGCCGGCACAGACCGTCTCGGAGTTGGTCCGCCTGCGTCAGGCCGGCATCAATGTATTGCCCATGACGATTGGGGACCTGGAGCGGCTACTGACCGGGGCAGCGGCCGATCTGCCCGAAGCTTCGCGCCGGACCCTGACCGTGATCCTGCAACAGATGCAGGATACGCTCGGTCTCGCGGAAGGGGCGGGAGAGGCCGCTCACATACCCGCCTTTGTCTCCCTGCCGGCCTTGCCGATGCCGCCCTCGTTCCCGTTGGAACAGATGGGGGAGACCCATTACACCGCCCTGATCTCCATTGCCATGGAAGGTACCCGGGCGATGATGGGGCCGATGTCTTCGGCGGATGAGGCGCGGTTCGAGGCCTACTGGAAACCCTATTTTGATTTTCCCGATGCATCGATCATCGCGTACTTCAAGGCGGCGATCCCCTTGTTGTCGGAATTCGTGGTGTTGCGTCAGGCGCAGGCGAAGGCCGCCGAAGCGTTCGATGATGCCTGGGAGGAGGCCATGCTGGCGGCCGCCTATGACAGCGAGGCGGACACCCGGGCGGCATTGAATCTGGCGCTGATGCAGCAGGACTACATGCGTGCCCTGCAGGCGCGCATGGATGACGTGACCCGTGCCATGGATGCGCTGGGTGACCCGCCCGATCCTGTGGAACAGAAGGCCGAGGCCGCCCGCCGTCATCAGTCCGCCATCGATGCCATTCTGGAAGCCTTGCCGCCCGATGCCCCCCATGAGGGGCTTTGGGTGGGGCAAGGGGGTGTGGCCGGCAGTATGGTGATGGACGAGCTGCCCGGTTTTCCCGTGCTGTTTCTCGTCTATGCGGTGGGGGATCGGGATGATCCCGAATACCGGGCCTTTTTCCTCGGTGAGCCGGACGAGGAGGAAGGCACCCATGAGTATGTGCAGATACTGCCCATGCGCGATGGGGAGCACGCGTTCATTCCGGGGCTGTTCCATGGGTTTTCCCGAGGGCATTTCCACGCGGAATTCGAAGATGAGGATGGGGAGGATACCCTGATCATCCAGGCCAGGCAGCTGACCGATCCGAACCAGGCGGTGGTCTATCCTTCCGACATCGATAGCGCCACCTTTGAAAGGGCGTATCGACAGAAGATGGCAGCGTTGGCGCGGGAGCGGGAGGCGTTGGTGGCGGCGGAAGGTGGAGACCCGGTGGAAAATGCCGCCCGCCTGGTCGGTGCCCATGCCGGGCTGGCGGTGGCCGAAGCCATCACGACGGCCTATGTAAACATGGCGCGCACCACATTCGCCCTGACGCCGGCGTTTCAGCGGGCGTCCCGGGAATGGCTGAGTCAGCGCCCCTGGGGCGAGGATTCCAGCCTGCAAGAGGACTTGCGTCAGTTCAACGCCCTGTTCGACCGGCACGCCGCCGGCGTGACTGTGGCCACCGGCGATGCCCCAGGGCCTCGGCCGTCCGCGCCTCCCGTGGCGCAGAGCTCGGAGGAGGCGGCACGGCAGCAGGCTGAGCTGGTCGAAGCGCAGGCCGAAGCCGAGCGAAAGCAGGCGCGGATCAAGACTCACGAGCACAACATCACCATGATCGGGCACTATCTGCGTCGGGAGCAGGAAGAGCTGGCCGTGGAGACCGACCCGGAGCGCCGTGCCGCCCTGGAGTTCCGCATCATCACCCGCATGGCCGACCTGCAGTCGGAGCAGGATCTGATCGATTCCATTCGTACCGGTACGCTGGTGCGCACCCGCAGCGTGTTCGATGACTATGCCCATCAGGGCTTTATCGAGAACATCCGCCAGTCTCAGCGGCAGATGGAGGATTTCACCCGGGGCGTGGATGCCCTGTATCGGTTGAGCGGGATGTTGCCCGACCATGAGCGAGAACAGGCGCGGCGCTTCATCGAAAACCAGCTCACCCCAGAGGTGCGTCAAAAAATGGATCAGGATATCGTGCAGCGGATGGCCTCTGCCATCGGCCAGCAGGTACGGGGATTCCACGAGCTGGAGCAGGCCCGGGCCGAGGAGGAACTGGCCTGGCATCAGTACAAGGTGGAAACCGCCGAAACCCTTCAGGCCGCGGCCAACCGGAGCATGATGGTAGCTTCGTTGTTCGGAGGGCGCCCCGCCAATCTGGCCTACCAGGGCATCACCGGGTACATACAGGGGGGGTCGAGGGAGGCGATGTTGCAGACCGCGGCCTACATGGGACCCAAGGTGAACGCGGCCGCCGAGGCGGTCCGCGGCTATCAGGAGGATGGCCTGATGGAGGGTGTCCGGCGCGGGGCGGTTTCTTTTGCCACTTCCAAGGCCATGGAATATGGCTTCAGCAGGCTGCTCGGGGGTGGGGCAGGGACTCGGCAGCAAACCCAGGGGGCCTCCGGCGCCGGGCAGCGGCCGATGGCGCTGCCTTCGGCCGCGGATCGCCAGGCCCAGGCGGAATTCCATCGGGCACGTGCCGAGGGCGAGCGTCTGGTGCGAGAGTTTCAGGCCAGCCAGCAACAGCTTCTGGCGGCGGGTAGGGCGGGCAGGTCTGCCAGTGAGATCACCCTGCTGCAGAACATGGTTCGCAACAAGGCGGCGGCCATCAACGGCAATCCCAGTGCAAAGAATTTTCTCAAATATCAGGGCGCCTATGGCACCCAGGCTGCCTACAACGCCCATTTGAAATCGATTCATGCCGAAGTGGAGGCCGGTTTCCATGCGGGCATGGGCAGTCGTGGCTGGAATCGACAGCCGTTGCGGGAGTTCCGCAATGCCGCCAGTGCCGGCTCGGTGGGCATGGATTATGACATCGGTCTGGATGAGGCCCTGGTGCGTTCATTGCAGAAAGGCGGCAGGCCCGCGGGCGTGCATGAATGGCAGCGGGATGCCCAGCGGGCCTGGGACGAGGCTTATCGCAAGGTGACCGGACGCAGTGCTCAGCAGGCCTGGGAGAACGTGACCACCAGCGTTCATCCCGAGAGCTACAGGGACGTGGCCTGGCTATCCTCCAACCGACGCAATATCTCCAGGGCCTGGGGGCAGCAGGCGGCGGATGTGACCCGTTACAAGTCCTGGCACATGCTCAACGATCCTTCCTTGAGTCATTTTGAAAGGCTGCAGGAGGTTTCGAGGGGGGCGGCGAAGGATTTTGCCAAGATCGGACGGGTGACCTCCGCCTCGCCGGCTTCTGCCGAGGCGCTTCGGCAGTCCCGGAATCACTGGGGGGAGGTGGTTCGTGTGCTGGAGGATTTCGGCAACAACGCGCTGGACCCGCTGGAGGCCAATCGCCGTATCCACCAGCTCACCGGCGGCAAGTCGATCCCGGATGTGGTGGAGGACATGGCCATGCTCATGGAGAGCATTACCCGCTTCGGACCGAGATAGCCGAAGGCACAAAAAAAAGCGGCCCGGGTATCCCGTAAGCCGCTCTTTTTACTGCATTTTTTGGTAGGCGCGATTGGACTCGAACCAACGACCCCCACCATGTCAAGGTGGTGCTCTAACCAGCTGAGCTACGCGCCTGTCGTTGTTGAAGGGCGCATTATACAGCCTGTCTTTGGTGTGTCAAACACTTTGTGAAACATGACAGTTCGGCAGATCCGTCACCGTTCCGTTTATAATCTCCTCATGCGCCGACTCTTCCTGTCCCTGTTGCTTTCATTGTCCCTCCTGGCCATCCTGGTGACCGCTTCGGTCTGGGTAGTGGCGCAGGTTCCGCTACCGCCCTTGCAGGCATTTGCCGATCGACATCTTCCCGTCCCGGAGCCCTTGGCCAGGTTGGACATTGAGGGTTCCCTGGGCTCCGGCCAAGTGAGACAGGTGGTTTTTCCCGGGACGGCGGGCGCGGATCTGGGGGCTGTGGACCTGTCCTGGAAGTTGAGACCCATGCAGGCCGTCACCGGACGTATCGCTGCCGACGTGGAAGCATATTTCGACGGCGGCCGGTTTGAGGGTGTGGCCAGTCGCAGTCTGACAGGCTGGCGTATCACCGAGGGTTAGGCTCAGTTACCTGCCGCACGCCTGGGACGGATATTGGAGGGAGCGGGGCTGCGGGGCGTTGGCCTGGACGGCACTGTTCGGCTGGACCTGCGACGGCTGGACATGACCGATGACGGCCGGCTCCAATCGGCCAGCGGGCAACTGGAATGGCACCATGCCGCCATTCTCGCTGATCGTCCCGTCCCCTTGGGACAGTTATCGGGCCGGTTTTATACCGAAGGCGATCAATTTCAGGGCACGTTGAGGGATCAGGGGGGGGCCTTTGGTGCTGCAGGGGAGAGTGACCGGAGATCTTCGCCGGGGCGGGGTGCAATTCGAGGCCGTCGCCACGCCCCGCGACAGGAATGATTCGGCCCTGATCGGTCTGCTAACCGAGGTGGGTGAAGCACAGGGTGATGGGTTCATGATCCGGTTTCAGAGTCCGTGATTTCCGGTCCGCCAACGGGGTGGCGGACGGTGGGCTATACCAATAGGAAGAACCCAGCCACTTTTTCAGGATCCCCGGCCCATGTCGCTCTTCTTCGTCTCCCATGAAACCTGTCGGCTGCATCGGGCACCTTCATCCCATCCTGAATGTCCCGAGCGTCTGCAGGCCATCGAGCAGGCCCTGGACGCTTCCCCCTTGGGGCGGCGGGTGATCCGCCTTGAGGCTCGCCCCGTCACCCGTGAACAGCTGGAACGGGTTCATGCACCGGAGTACCTGGATCTGGTAGAGGCCTCCGTGCCGCCACCGGGACAATGGGACATGCTCGATACCGGCGATACCTATCTGTGTGAACACAGCCTCGAGGCGGCCCGGCTGGCGGCGGGTGCGGTGGTGACGGCGGTGGACCGGGTGATGGGAACCCCCGGCAGCACGGCCTTTTGCAGCGTGCGGCCGCCGGGACACCACGCCGGGCGGCGGTTCGGGATGGGATTCTGCCTGTTCAACAATGTTGCCGTGGGGGCGGCCCATGCCATGGCGATCCATGGTCTGACGCGGGTGGCCATCGTCGATTTCGATGTCCATCACGGCAACGGTACCGAAGACATCTTCCGTCATGAGCCGCGGGTGCTGTTGTGTTCCAGTTTTCAGCACCCCTTGTATCCCGGCACCGGCGCCGATACCCGCAGCGATCATATCCTCAATCTGCCCCTGCATGCCGGTACCGATGGGCCGGCCCTGCGCAGCGCCATGAAGGCACGCTGGCTGCCGGTGCTGGAGGATTTTGCGCCACAACTGGTGATGGTCTCCGCCGGGTTCGACGCGCATGTGGATGATCCGCTGGCGAGTTTCCGGCTGGTGGAGGCGGATTATGTCGAGTTGACGGAGATGATCATGGACCTGGCGCGCCGATACGGCCGGGGCCGCGTGGTATCCGTGCTGGAGGGCGGTTATGACCTCCCGGCACTGGGGCGCAGCGTTCTGGCGCATCTTCAGGTGCTGGCCGATGCCGATGGTGAACTTGTTTGAGGCCGTCGGTCTGATTCGACGGGTGCAATACTCGGCAGGCTGCGCTAGTCTCGGCAGACAGGCATTTTCAATTCAAACCTGAGAGGAATCATGAGCGAACAAGCAAGAACCCAGTCAGTCCCCGGTGCCGACTATTCCAGCGAGGTCAGGAACGAAGCCCTGGTCCGTTGGGTTCAGGAGATGGCGGATCTGTGCAAACCGGACACGGTCTACTGGTGCAACGGCTCTCAGGAGGAATACGACTTCTTTACCGGCCAGTTGGTGGATCAGGGGACCTTCATCCGGCTCAACCCGGAAAAACGCCCCAACAGCTTTGCCTGTTTTTCCGATCCCAGCGACGTGGCCCGGGTGGAGGATCGTACCTTCATCTGCAGCCTGCGCAAGGAAGACGCGGGCCCCACCAACAATTGGGAAGACCCCAAGACCATGAAGCAGACCCTCAACGGTCTGTTCGACGGCTGCATGCAGGGGCGTACCATGTATGTCATCCCCTTCAGCATGGGGCCGCTGGGTTCGCCCATCTCCCAGATCGGCGTGGAGCTGAGCGATTCTCCCTATGTGGTGGTCAACATGCGCATCATGACCCGCATGGGCCGCAAGGTCATCGATATCCTCGGCGAGGGGGATTTCGTCAAGTGTCTGCACTCGGTGGGCGCCCCCCTGGCCCCGGGTCAGCAGGATGCCAAATGGCCCTGCAATCCCGACACCAAGTACATCGTGCACTTCCCCGAAGAGCGCTCCATCATGTCCTACGGCAGCGGCTACGGCGGCAACGCCCTGCTGGGTAAGAAGTGCTTCGCCCTGCGCATTGCCTCGTCCATGGCCCGGCAGGAGGGATGGCTGGCCGAGCACATGCTGATCCTGGGGGCGGAATCTCCCGAAGGGGAAAAGACCTATCTGGCGGCCGCCTTCCCCAGCGCCTGCGGCAAGACCAATTTCGCCATGATGATCCCGCCAGAGTCTCTGGACGGCTGGAAGATCACGACGGTGGGTGACGACATCGCCTGGATCAAGCCCGACTCATCCGGACAGCTCTATGCCATCAACCCCGAGGCGGGCTATTTCGGAGTGGCGCCGGGCACCAACTACAAGACCAATCCCAATGCCATGGAAACGGTCAAGGCCAATGCCATCTTCACCAATGTGGGGGTGACACCGGACGGGGATGTCTGGTGGGAGGGCATGAGCGATGAGCCGCCCAAGGGCACCATCACCTGGACCGGCGCGGTGTACGACCCGTCCTCCGGCAAGCCGGTGGCCCACCCCAATGCCCGTTTCACGGTGCCGGCCGGTCAATGCCCGAGCATTGATCCCGAGTGGGAAAACCCCAGGGGGGTGCCGATCAGTGCCTTCATCTTTGGTGGCCGCAGAAGTACCACCATTCCCCTGGTGTATCAGTCTTTCAACTGGAGTTTCGGGGTCTACCTGGCGGCCACCATGGGCTCGGAGATGACTGCCGCTGCCTTCGGCAAGCTGGGGCAGGTGCGTCGGGATCCCTTCGCCATGCTGCCCTTTGCCGGCTATCACATGGGGGATTATTTTAATCACTGGTTGCAATTCGGTCGCGATCTGCCGTCCCCGCCGCGCATCTTCGGGGTCAACTGGTTCCGCAAGGATGAACACGGCAACTTTGCCTGGCCCGGTTTCGGCGAGAACATGCGAGTGCTCAAGTGGGTCATTGATCGCGTCAGAGGCAGGACTTCGGCGGTGGAGAGCCCCATCGGCTGGATGCCCCATTACAACGACATCGACTTCAAGGGCCTGGATTTCTCCATGAGGGATTTCGACAAGGTCATGGAAGTGGATCGCGAGGCCTGGAAAGAGGAACTGATGGCCCACGAGGAGCTGTTCTTCAAGCTCTATGACAAGTTGCCCAAGGAGTTCTTCTTCATGCGGGAGCTGTTGCTGTCGGGGCTGTGGCGGTCGCCGGAGCACTGGCATCTGGCCCCAGAACGGGAGAGCTGATCTTTATCCCCCCCACGGAGTCTTCCGTGGGGGGCTTGTCCCCAACCCCAGTGACCTTGGCCGTCCCCGTTGGGGTCAGGCCACCTTGGCTTTCTTGTCGGGATCCGTCACTTTTTTCTGGACGGCATGCAGTCCCGCCCGCGGGTTACGGATCAACTCCAGTAGCTGATGCCGCCGGTAGACCCCGGTTTTCTGGAAAATGCGATGCATGTACGTCTTGACCGACGATTCGGAGATGGACAGGGTATCGGCGACCTCCCGATAGGTCTTTTCGGTCAACACCTGGCGCAATACCTGCTGTTCCTGGTCCGACAGGATCTGGACGAGGGTGTCGGGTAACCGCGTCTCCGGCGTCTGTTCGGCAGGTTCATCGACTGCCTGGACTTCGGATTTTCTCCTGGGAAGATACAGGCTGAGCACGGCCATGTTCAGCAGAATCAGGCCGATAAAGGCAATGGTATCGGCCGCCCCTCCCAGAGCCATGCTCAGCAGATGTCCCACCAGGATCCCCCCGCAGAGTACCCCGACGCCGTAACCATAGGCACGGACCAGATCCGTCTGCTTCAGCACCAGGAACAGCAGCAGCAGATCAATGATGCCGGCCGCCACCATCATGAAGAACATGGCCCCGTGGATGCCCGCCCCACTGGGCAGCAGCGACCAGAGGGCGAACGCCGTCAGGGCCGAGACCACGCCGATCAGCATGGCGGTGGGTTGGGTGTATTTGACCAGCCAGAGACAGCCGATGGCCCCGGCGCCGTAGAAGATCACCTCCAGCCCGGGAGCGACGGCATGGGCCTCATAGGCCGGGATCAGACCGCCGTACATCAATCCCGAGACGATCTGGAACACGAAGATGAAGGGCAGGTACACCAATAATTGCCGTATCTGCGTGGTGGCCGGCTCCTGGCGGACAAGTCCGAAACCCGAGGGGGCGAGCAGGAACAGCAGCAGGACGCTGACGAAAGTGAGCTTGAGTTGGGGGGAAAGGGGGGCCAGGCCGACCATCAGGGTCAGCAGGTTACCCGTCGCCAGCGCCAGTGCCGCAAAGACGATGGGGCGTTCGGAGGCCTTGAGATATTGCCCCATGCGCAGGGAGACCGGTGCGGAGATGATACCCAGAAGCACCATGAGGCCGGCCAGCCAGACACCCTCCAGTTCCAGGGCCAACAGGCTCAGGCCGACCGTTCCCACCAGGGCCACGCGCGTCAGTTGCTGGAGTCGTTGCGGCGGTACCCCGGCTGCGAGGTGTCCCAGCCCGAAAAGGGAAAGCACATGGGGGGCCAGGAACCACGCCATCATGTGCTCCTGAGTCAGCAACATTCCCGACATCGGGAATGCGGTCAGCCAGGCAATGAAGAAGGATGCGATGCCGATCCTTATCAGATGTTGGGGAGCAAGCGTCATTGACATCCCAAGTTGCTGATCTTGTGCGGGAGTCTACATGATGGTTTACATGGCTCCAATGTGTGGTTGACAGGCTGACGACTTATTGGGACAGGTGGTCGGGCGCACAATAGTGGTTATCCTGAACCTGTCTGGAGCGTTGCCGATGAAATCTGCGTCTGATCCTGATCGAGCCATCAGTCGCGCTTCTGTCTGGGTGGGGCTGTTTTTGCTGAGCACGCCCGCCGTGGCCGATCTTTCGGCCCTGGAGGGGACCGTGGGTCATCCTTCGCCTACCTCCGCGCTCTGGGCGCTTGAAGGCACCGAGGGGCATGAGTCCGCTTCTGCCGGCAGCGTCCGGGAAGACGAGATACGTTGTTCCGGCGATACCCCCTGTCTGGAGATTGCCACCGATCTGCCGCTCAGGGGATTGCCAAGGCCCTTTTCCCACATCTACCGGGAACCCCGGGCGGAAGAGGGCATGATCGCCATGGCCAATGTGCCGGCTTTTCGCCCCCTCTATGTGTTCGAACGCCGCGACCTGGACTTCACCCAGGGAGCGGATCCTCGGGGATGGTACCGGGTCGGCGCCGGTCGGACCCAGTCCGACGGCTGGATGCAGGCCAGGGATCTGCTGGAGTGGCGGCAGGCACTGCTGGTGTCCTATACCCACCCGGGGGATGCCATCGAAGGACGCAGTCCGGTGCTGATGTTCCGGGATCTCCAGGCCCTGGAAGCCGTGGTGGATGACATGGACATGGCGGGACGAGCCAGGGCCATTTATCAGGGCATCGGCAAGGGCGAGGTGCCCGATTCCGTGATCAGCATGGAGCCGGCCCGTTTCGTTGACATCACCCGTCAGTTCTACATGTTGCCCATCATTGACTGGCGGGAGACCAGAATCCACGGCGACGATGCCCGCTTGCTGCAACTGGCGGCCGCGGTGCCGCGTCAGCGCGGTGCCGACACCCTGGAGGACGCATCCTATCGGACCCAGTCCCAGGTGGGCAGAACCCAGGCCGGCAGCAGTGCCGGTGATCTGAACGTGGACGTGGTATTCGTGATCGACACCACCCGCAGCATGCAGCCCTTCATCGACATGACCCGCGAGGCGGTGATCCGCATGACCCGCCGCTTCACCGGCGAAACCGCCGACCGCTTCCGCTTCGGTCTGGTGACATTCCGGGACTCCACCCAGGTGATTCCTGCCCTGGAATACGTGACCCGCAACCATACGCCGACCCTGGTGGACGGCAACACGCTGGTGGAACTGCTGGGCAATTCCGCTCGGGCCACGCAGGTGGGCAGTCTGGATTATGCCGAGGAGGTCTTTGCCGGCGTGGATGCGGCCTTGCGCAGCCAGTGGCGCGAGGGGGCCCTGCGTTTCATGATCATGATCGGGGATGCCAGTTCCCATCCCAAGGGGCATCCTCAGAACGTCACCGGCAGGGATGAAACGGACCTGCGCCGGGAACTGGATGATGCCCAGGTTCACCTGCTTGCCATTCATCTGCAGGACCCCCGGGCAGTGGAGGATCATCCCATTGCCCATGCCCAGTTCAGCCGGCTTTCCCGCGTTCGCGGCGATGAGTCCCGCTCCGCCCTGGAAGCGGTCAATGCCTTTGAGGAAGCCGAATATCAATTCCTGGCGGACCGGGTGACCGGCGGTATCAGCCAGCTGCTCACCACCACCATCGGTGCCGAATTGCCTGGCAGCGCGAACGCGCCGGTGTCGGTGCCGGAGTCGGTGGAAAGTCTCTGGAAGGCGGCCATGGTGGAATACATCGGGCGGGATGCCCATCCGCCCAAGGATGTGGTGGCCTGGTCGCTGGATCGTGACCTGGTGAATCCCGCCGACCGGGCCCTGGAGGTGCGCGTACTGGTGAACCGGGAGCAGCTCAGCTCTCTGGCCCAGTCCCTGGACATGGTAGTGCAGGCCCTGATGCGGGCCGAGGTGACCCAGGCCCAGTTCTTCGAGGCCCTGCAGGGCGTGGCCGGACAGACCATGAAGCGACCGGAGGAGATCGGTCGGGGCGCCCGTCTGGCGGAGACGGGTCTGCTGCCCGCCTTCATCCAGAGCCTGCCCTATCGCAGCGACATCCTGTCCCTGACCGATGAGATGTTTGCCAGCATGACCACGGAGCAGCGCTCCCAGCTGGAGTGGAGCATCCTGGCCAAGCTGGAGCAGTACCGGGCCATCAACGAACAGGTGGATGCCTGGTTCCGTCTCAACGATGCCGATGAAGACAGGGACATGGTCTATCCGCTGCATCTTGATTATTTGCCCTGAGCGAATGGTGAGGATGCAAGGCATGTCCACGGCCATGGTCAGCCTGGAAGGGGTCGTCAAGCACCGGGAGCAGGGGGGGAGTCGTTTTGAGCTGGAGGTTCCGGCCTTCTCGGTGACTGCCGGAGAAATGGTGGCAGTGGTGGGTGCCAGCGGTTGCGGCAAGAGCACGCTGCTGGATCTGTTGGCGATGGTGATGGAACCCACGGAGGCGGATCGGTTTCAGTTCAAGCCTCGCCGGGATACCCCGTCCATCGACGTGCGGGTACTCTGGAACCGTTCCCGGGAGGCCGAACTGGCGGGGTTGAGACGCGACTATCTGGGCTATGTGCTGCAGACCGGCGGGCTGCTGCCCTTTGTCAGCGTGCGTGACAACATCCGTTTGCCGGGGCGCATCCGGGGCCGGGCAGGCGCAGCGCATTAGCGACCTCGCCCGGCGTCTGGGAGTGACGGTCTGCCTGGATCGCATGCCCCATGCTCTGTCGGTGGGGCAGCGTCAGCGGGTGGCCATTGCCAGGGCCCTGGCCCATTCCCCCCGTCTGGTGCTGGCCGATGAACCCACGGCGGCGGTGGACAAGACCCGCGCCCGGGACATCATGCAGGATTTTCATGCCCTGGCACGGGATGAAGACATGGCGGTGGTGATGGTCACCCATGACGTGGATCTGGTCAGTGACCATGCCGACCGTTTCTATACCTTCGACGTACAACAGATTACCGCGCAAAGGACTCGCTCCGTCTGTCGTCCGCTCCCTGCCGGACGGTAGGTGTCCATGCCACGGCCGAGCCCGTTTCGACTCATTCCCGCCCTGGCGGCTTCCCATCTGCGCCATGACTGGATTCTCACCCTGTGCCTGGTGGTGGCCCTGGCGGCGGTGATTGCCCCCCTGCTGGTGCTGATGGGACTCAAGCACGGCACCATCGAGACCCTGCGCGAGCGCCTGGTGGAGGACCCGGTATTCCGGGAGATCCGGCCCGCCCAGACCCGACAGTATGCCCCCGCCTGGTTCGACGAGGCGGCCCGGTGGCCCGGGGTGGCCTTTGTCACGCCGACCATCCTGCCCCTCTCCTCGGTGCTGCAGGTGGTGCATCCGGGGACCGGCAGGACGGAGCTTTTTGATCTGGTGCCCACGGCGGCGGGAGACCCGCTGCTGCTGGAAAACGGCGCCCGCATCCCCGGCGAGGACCAGCTGGTGCTCAGTCATGAGGCAGCGCGGCGCCTGGGAGTGGCCGCCGGTGATCGGCTCACGGTGCGGGTGACGCGGTCGCGGGCCGGGCGCACCGAGCAGGCCGAGGAAGTGCTGGAGATCGTCTCCGTATTGGCATCCCGGGCCGGACATCTGCCCCGGATCTACGCCCCCCTGTCGCTGGTACTGGATGTGGAAGCCTACAAGGAAGGCTACGGTGCGTCCCGCCGGGGCTGGCCTGGAGAGACGCCGGAGCCTCATTTGAGCTTTGATGGCGCCATCCTCCTGCTGGAGAGTCCGCTGGATCCCATTGCGCGCACCGGCCTGGTGATCAATACCGGCTTCGCCCGGATGCAGGAGGCATCTTCGGAACGCATCCGCGCCCTGCTGGGCTTCACCCCGCCGTCGCGCCTGCATGCCTATGAACTGCTGACACCGGGGACGGCCATCACCCTCTCCAATCTGCGCGCCATCGAACAGAAGCTCAGGGGTCAGGAACGCTGGCTGCTGCCCTATGTGACGCAGGTCAGGCTCCATGCCGGAACGGGACTACCCGGGTCGCCGGCGGGGTTGTCTCTGACCCCGGAACAGGCGGCGTCTCTGGGGCTGGACCCCTTGCCCTGGGGCGGCTTCACCGGGACGGCCGCGGATGGAGATCGTCTGGCCTCGGTGCTGTTGCCGGGGAATGTCGAGGTCCCGGCATCCCGTCTGGTTCTCGGCAGCGATGGCGTGGCCCCCCTGGCCCTGGAACTATGGGTCCGGGGGCAGACCGACCTGGATCGACCCGTGGTGCCGGTGGAACTGTTGGGGGTATTGCGCACAGCCACCCAGCGGGCCGTGATCCACGATCCGGAGGGGCGTCGTTTCGAGATGGCGCGGGGGGGGTATCGGGGATTTCGTCTCTATGCCCAGGGCATCGACGATGTCCCCGATCTGGCGCGCAGGCTGGAAGCCCAGGGCATCGAGTTCATCGCCGAGGTGGAAGCCATCGAACGCATCCGGATCCTGGATGCCGGACTGAGCCGTTTGTTCCAGCTGATCGCCCTGCTGGGGATCAGCGGTGGGACGGCGGTCCTGATCGCCAGTCTCTACGCTTCCGTGGAACGTTTGCGGCGGGACCTGGGCGTGTTGCGTCTGCTGGGGTTGGCGCGCCGGCATGTGTTTTTCTTCCCGGTGGCGGAAGGGGCCATGATCGCCGCCCTGGGGCTGCTGGCCGCCTTTGCCGGCTACGCCGCCCTGGCCATGACCATCAACCGTACCTTTGCCGGTGAGCTGGCGCCCGGTGAGCGCTTTTGCGCCCTGCCGCCGAGCCATGTCCTGACGGCCATCGTCGCCACCTTGTCGCTGGCGGTGCTGGCTTCCCTGGTGGCCGCCTGGCGCGCCACTCATATCGATCCCGCGGAGGCCATCCGTGAACAATGAACGGCGTACATCCATGCATCGTCGGTTCCGGCTTCTCTGGATGCTGCTGATCATGGCCCTGCCGGCCCCCTGGGCCGGTGCCGACGAGGGGCTCACGCCCACCTTCTTCAACCCTCGTCCGGCGCCGGGCGACATCGTTCTGCCCATGCCCGACAACGCCGAGATGGTGTTCCGGGCGGTGCGGGTCCCGGGCAGCGGGTTCTGGGGCGATCAGGACCGCATCATCCAGATCGGGGATGCGGCCGGCGGGATCTTCGAGGGTTTGCAGCGCACTCAGATCAGCGGTTCGTTTCCCAGCGCGGACGGGCAGGACTGGGACATCATCCTGGCCAAGTACGAACTGACCCGGGCCCAGTATGTGGCGGTGATGGGCATGGAATCCCTGCTGGCGGTCAGCGGCGACCCGGAGGATCAGAAATTACCGACCCTGTAGGGGCGGGCACTGCGGGATGCCCTGACCCTGCCGCTGACCTTCGTCAGCCATCAGGACATCCAGGCCTTCGTGCGTCGCTACAACCAGTGGCTGTTCGATCCGGCACACCCGGAACGCGTCAAGGCACTGCCCCGGGTGGATGGCGTGCCCGGCTTCCTGCGCTTGCCCACCGAGGATGAATGGGAATATACGGCCCGAGGGGGGTTGCCGGCCCTGCAGGCAGGTACCTTCAATGATCGTCTGCCCTTTGCCGAGCGGGAGATCAATGAATATGCCTGGCATCTGGGCAATGCCCGTCATCAGTTGCGGTCGGTCGGCCTGCGCCGGGCCGATGCCCTGGGGTTCCATGACTTGCTGGGTAATGCCCAGGAAATGACCGCCGGCCTGTTCCGGCCCGAGGTCTGGCAGGGCAAGCCGGGCGGGATCGCCGTCCGGGGCGGCAGTGTCTCCACGCCGCCGGCTGAACTCAGAAGTGCCCTGAGGGCCGAGCTGGATGCCTATGCCTGGAATCCGGACCAGGGGCGCATGGAGGAACGCCGGTCCTTCAATACCGGCGTGCGTCTGGCCATCGGCGCCAACGTGGTGGTCAGTACCGCCCAGCGCCAGCGCATCGAGCAGGAATACGACCAGTACCGGGCGGAGTGGCGACGCACCATGCCCGTGGGGCGCACCCTGGACAACCTGGTGGCCCAGGCCTCGGTGCAACTGGGGACGGTGGAGCCCATCCTGGCCCGGCTGATGCAGGAGAATGCCGCGCTCAGGGAACCGCTGACGGCGGTGCAGGCCCACATGGACCGGGCCAGGGAGCGACTGGATATGGCCCAGCGGGAGAGTGCCCGCAGTCTGGCCCAGGATGCCGCCCGCAACGGGGTGAACCTGAGTGTCTACCTGTCCCGTCTCCAGCGTCTTGAAGGCAGTCTGGAAACCGCCCGCCGGCTGGCGGAACTGTCCACCCGCTACCAGGAGCAGGTGACGGCGGTGGAGGCCTCAATCAGGGATCTGGACGAGGCCGCCCGGGCGCAATTGCAGGGCTACCGGGACAAGGTTTCCACCCTGGGCGATTACGAGCCGGCCTACATTGAACAGGCCTTTGCCGCCCTGGCCGCCCGTGAGACACCCAGGCGCGAGCAGGTGGTGCTGGAACTGCTCAAGTCCCATGCGGAGGACTTCAACGAGCAGCGGCGGGCCGACCTGGATCGCTGGCTGGAAGACTACCGGGCACGTTTCCGGGGCTTCACCGACGGCTGATGCATCATTCGATTGTGACCATGAGGGGATGAAGATGAACAAGACGTGCAAGGGGCTGACACTGCTGTGCGCGGCGGCATTGCTGAGCGGGTGCGCCACCATGGATGACCAGCAGCGTACCCGGGGAGAGGGGGCCGCCGCCGGTGCCCTGATCGGCGGCCTGCTGGGCTATGCCATCGACCGCGAACGTGGTGCCGCGGTGGGTGCCCTGCTGGGCGGCGGGGTCGGCCTGGCCGTCGGCAACGAGATAGCCAAGCGCAAGCAGGCCTACGCCAGCACCGAGGATTTCCTGGACGGCGAGATCGCCCGGGTGGCGGAATTCAACACCACCACGGTGGCCTACAACCAGCGTCTGAGCGGCGAAATTGCCCAGCTGGAAACCGAGTCCAGCAACCTGCGGGCCCGTTTTGACGCCGGCAGCGCGGACCGCCGTACCCTGCAGGCCCGTCGGGATGACCTCAGGGGACGTATCGAGACGGCACAGAAGCTGGAAAAGACCCTGGAGGACGAACTCAAGGTTCAGAACGCCATCCTCGCCCAGGAGAGCAAGGGGCGTCCCAAGGATGACCCCTACATCGCCCGCCTGGAGCAGGAGGTTGCGGCCTTGCAGGCCAATCTGGAGCAGCTCCGGGAAGGCAGCACCCAGCTGGCCCGCATTGATCAGAGGTTGTCGGTATGAAGGCTTGCAGACGGATGGTGATCACCCTGCCCATGGTGTTGTGGCTGGGTGGGTGCGCCACTTCCACCGACCCCCGGGAAGGCGGGCTTCTGGGCGGCATTCAGGGATTGGGCAGCGGTGCCTATGACGCCCGGGTGCAGGAGCGCGAGGCGCGTCTGGAGGCGTTGCGCAGGACCCAGCAGGAACTGGAAGGCGAGCGGAGTGACCTGGAAACCCGCAGGGCCGAGCAGACCCGACAGGTGGCGGCGGAGCGTGCCCGTTTGCAACGGCTCGACGGGGACGTGGCGTCCCTGGATCGCGAGGTCGCGGCCCTGAGCGCGCAGCATGGACGGGGTGATCAGCGGGTACGGGAACTGCAGAGCCGTCTGGCGGCGCTGAAACAGCAGATGGGACGTCAGCAATCGGCCTTGGATGCCCTGGAAGGCGACGGGCTTGGCGACAGCGACGCGGATCTGCGCCGCCGCCAGCTGGAGCAGCAGCGCCAGGCCCTGCAGCAGGAATATGAGCTGTTGATGCAGCTGTCCCTGGAACTTGCCCGTTGAAACGGGGGCTGACGGTTCTGGCCTGCGCCATCGCCATTGCCATCGCAGGCACGGCCTGGGGCCATGGGAACGGTGAGGGCTCGGTTCCCCTGGATGAGATTCGTCAGGTCATGCGGGAACACGCATTGCATCCACCTGCCGAGTCGGTACTGGAGGGGCTGTCCGCCGCGAATTTCGAGCGGGAGTTACGGGCGCTGGATCCCCATGCCCGTTACTTTCCCGCAGGCACCTGGCGTTCCCCCATGCTCAGTCGGGATGCCTGGGTCGGCATCGGTGCCGATCTGGTATTCCAGCAGGACGGGGTCATGCTGTTGCCTTACCAGGGCGGCGGTGCCGCCCTGGCCGGTGTCGTGGAAGGCATGCGGTTGCTGGAGGTCGATGGGCTGTCCGTGACGGGCGTGGCTCCCGCTGAACTGCTGCGCCTGTTGCGGGGCACAGAAGGCAGCACGGTCACCCTGACCCTGTTGCCCCCGGGGTTGAATGCGGCGCCGGTGAGGCTGACGATGGTCCGAGAGCGATTCCGGCCCCTGGATGTGGAACTGGTGGATGCCTCCGGTCAGCGGATCGTCAGGGTGCGGGATTTCGTCGGCGGCCTGACCCGTCCGGCACTGCTGGCAACGCTGGATTTCGTGCTGGCGGCATCGCCTCCCTCCGCCGAGGGGGCCGCACCCCTGATCCTGGATCTGCGGGACTCCGGCGGCGGAGATCTGTACGAGGCGCTGGACATGGCGGCCCTGTTCCTGCCCGCGGGTGCGGTGCTGGGCAGCATGCAGGGGCCCGACGGCAGGTCCACGGTGTTTCATGCCCCGCCGGGCGGGAAGGTGGATTTTCCCATGGTGCTCTGGGTCT
>NZ_AGBG01000037.1:0-19629 GCF_000225005.1 Ectothiorhodospira sp. PHS-1
CGGTGTCTACGGTGATGCTGAAAAACCAGCGGTCGGCGACGCGGGAGACCGTCGCGGACATGATTTTGCCGGTAAAGCGCAACGACTCCCGCATCCGCACCCAGCCAAGGTTGGGGATGCGGATGCGGGAGCCTTCGACGCGGAACTGGTCGTTGGTGAGGGTGAATCGGTCATGAACGCCCTTCTTGCGAAACCTCGGGTACCTGGCGCGGCCGGCGAAGAAATTCCTGAACGCTTCGCCCAACTGGATGATTGCCATCTGCGGTGCCGTTTTGGTGACCTCCAGCATCCATGGAAACTGCTCGCGCTTGACGGCGTTCAAATGGCGACGCAATGCGACCTGCGAGGGTTTGGGCAGACTGGTGTCCTGCTTCCAGGCCGCGTACTGGCACTGCCATTCGGCCAACGCCCAGTTGTAGGCGAAACGCGCCGTGCCTGCCGCGCGGGCAAAATAGGTCGCCTGCCTGTTGTTGGGCGCAAGCGCAATCCTGTGGGCACGGATCATGTCGCGTCCTCCACGGCCTTCTTCACGCCGTCCAGCAGCTTCTGGTTCTTGCGCGAGCGGCTGCCGTAGAGTCGGGCGCTGAACACGGTGATGATCTCCAGCACATCTTTCGCCAGGTCTTCCTCAAAGGTCGTATCTTCACCCTGGTTGAGAATCACCACCTCGACCTCCCTGGCTTCGCAGAGGGCAAAGACCAACTCGGCCCCGAAGCGCAAAAGCCGATCCTTATGGGTGATCACCAGTCGCCCGACTTCCCCATCGATGATGGCGTCAAGCAGTCGCTTCAAACCTTTCTTGTGATAGTTCATCCCTGAACCAAGGTCGGAAATCAACTCGAACGTCCATCCCTGCTGAGCGCAGTAAAGTTCCAGCACCTGTTTCTGCCGCTCCAGATCCTCCTTCTGATCATGGCTGGATACGCGAGCATAGGCCACGGTGCGCCGCCCTGCATCTTCCTCGGCCCGGAACATCTCGGGCCGGAGTTTCGCCAGATCGTAACGACGATGGCCGCCCGCTGTGTGCTCAGGCACCAACCTGCCCGATGCTTCCCAGCGGCGCAGTGTCGTAATGGACACGCCCAGCGCCTTGGCGGCCTCACTGATGCTTGCCAATCTTTTCATATTGGAAAGTATCGATAATTTATGAATAGATTTCAAGTGAACTGCTCAAGCCCCCTCCCCCCCTCCCGCCAGGGGAGAGGGGCTTTATCAGCGGACAGATGTGGCATCATTCGCCACCATGCCCCAGCCCTCTGCAACCTCCATCCTCCGGATTGCCGTCCCCACCCCCGTGCACGGGTATTTCGACTACCTGCCCGCTCCGGATGAGGCCGACCTGCCCGCCATCGGTGCCCGCGTGCGGGTGCCCTTCGGACGGCGTCAGGTGGTGGGCGTGGTCATCGGCCACGGTGACGCATCCAGTGTGCCGAGCCACCGGCTACGACCCATCGGCGCCACCCTGGATACTGGGCCACTACTGAATACCGCCCTGTTGAACCTGCTCGCCTGGGCCGCCGACTACTATCAGCACCCCCTGGGCGAGGTGGTGGCCGCCGCCCTGCCCGTCACCCTGCGCCAGGGCAAACCGGCCGAGGCCCGGGGCATCGAGTATTGCACCCTGACCGAAGCGGGCCGCCGCACCGACCCGGCCACCCTCACCCGCGCTCCCCGTCAGGCCGCCCTGCTGCGCCTGTTGCGGGACGCGAAGGAGGATCCGGCCCTGGAACGACTCAGGGAGCAACAGGAGACCGATCCCCGCCAGTCCCTCAAGGCACTGGTGGACAAGGGACTGGTACGGATATACGCACGCCCCTGCCTGACCCCGGCGGATACGCCCCCGGCTCCGGCGCCCGCACTCAACGCCGCCCAGCAACAGGCGGTGGACGCCATCGCGGCAACCCTGGGCGGATTCACCTGTCATCTGCTGGAAGGCGTCACCGGCAGCGGCAAGACCGAGGTCTATCTGCAGGTGATCCGGCAGGTGCTGGCAAGCGGACGCCAATGCCTGGTGCTGGTGCCGGAGATCGCCCTCACCCCCCAGCTGCTGGCCCGTTTCCGGGCACGCCTGGATGCCCCCATCGCGGTGCTCCACTCCGGCCTCAACGACGGCGAGCGGCACTGTGCCTGGCTCTGTGCCCGCGGCGGCGAGGCGGGGGTCATCATCGGCACCCGCTCGGCGGTCTTTACGCCCTGGGCACGGCCGGGCCTGATCATTGTCGATGAGGAGCATGATCCTTCCCTGAAGCAGCAGGACGGCTTCCGCTATCACGCCCGGGATCTGGCGGTGATGCGCGCTCACCGGGAACAGGTGCCGGTGGTACTGGGGTCGGCCACCCCGGCCCTGGAGAGCCTGGCCAACGTGGAGCGGGGGCAGTACCGGCACCTGTCCCTGCCGGGCCGGGCCGGCGGCGCCTCGGCGCCGCGCCTGCAACTGCTGGACGTGCGCAGTCAGTTCATGGACGAGGGCCTGTCCGTCCCCCTGCTGGACCGCATGCAGCAGCACCTGGAGGATGACGGCCAGGTTCTGCTGTTCCTCAATCGACGCGGCTATGCCCCAGCCCTGATCTGCCATGAGTGCGGCTGGGTGGCCGACTGTCATCGCTGCGATGCCCGCATGACCTGGCATGCGGGCATCCGCCGCCTGCGTTGCCATCATTGCGGCCATGAAAGCGGCGTGCCCGCTCAATGCCCGGACTGCGGCCGCCCCCTGGCCGGCCGGGGCCAGGGCACCGAGCGGGTGGAACAGGCCCTGCGACGGCACTTTCCCGCCTGGCCGGTGGTGCGCATCGACCGGGACAGCACCCGACGCAAGGGTGCCCTGGCATCCGCCCTGGAAGGGGTGCGCAGCGGCCGCCACCGGATCCTGGTGGGGACACAGATGCTGGCCAAGGGCCATGACTTTCCCAACGTGACCCTGGCGGCTATCCTGGAGGCGGATCAGGGGCTGTTCAGTGCCGATTTCCGGGCGGTGGAGCGGCTGGCCCAGACCATCGTGCAGGTGGCTGGACGGGCCGGGCGCGGCACCCGGCCTGGAGAAGTGCTGATCCAGACCCATCACCCGGAGCATCCCCTGCTGCTGACCCTGCTGGGCGCCGGCTACGGGGCCTTTGCCCAGGCGGCACTGGCCGAGCGCAGGGAGGCCCGCCTGCCCCCCTACGCGGCACTGGCGCTGCTCAGGGCGGAGGCCACGGCGGCCGAAGCGCCCCGGGTGTTTCTGGAAGGCGCTCGTCACGCCCTGGAGTCAGGCAACCCCCGGGGGGTACAAGCATGGGGGCCGGCCCCGGCCCCCATGGAACGCAAGGCGGGACGGTATCGGGCCCATCTGCTGCTGCAGGCAGGGCGGCGGCAGGACCTGCAAAAGGCCCTGGCGATCTGGCTGCCCGATCTCCCCCGGCTGCCCGGGGCCAGAAAGGTCAGGTGGTCCGTGGACGTGGACCCGGTGGATCTGCAGTAAACCGCGGGCTCTTTGCCCCATCCCGGCCGCTCCCCGGGCGCCTCATCCCGGCAAGGGTATTCACCCCCCTTGCCATTCCCGATAGAATCTGCCCTCGTTCAGATTTCCCCGCCGTTCGCTCTTCTTCGGATACCGAAACCTTGAAACCTCAATTACAGGCTCTGCTCGAACAATCCCTCCACACCCTCACCGGCAACGGCACCCTGCCCGCCGACCGGTCGGTGGAGGTTCAATTGACGCGCACCCGGGACAAGGCCCACGGTGATTTCGCCACCAACCTGGCCCTGCAACTGGCCAAGCCCCTGGGCCGCAAACCCCGGGACGTGGCGCAGCTGATCATCGACCATCTGCCCGAATCGGACATCCTGGACAAGGTGGAGATCGCCGGTCCCGGCTTCATCAACCTGTTCATCAGCCGCGGTGCCCGTCTGGCGGTGATCACCCAGGTGCTGGAGGCCGGAGAAGCCTACGGTCGCAGCCGTCTGGGCGCCGGCAAGAAGGTGCAGGTGGAATTCGTCTCCGCCAACCCCACCGGCCCCCTGCACGTGGGTCATGGTCGCGGCGCCGCCTACGGCGCGGCGGTGGCGGACCTGCTGGAGGCGGTGGGCTTCGATGTGCACCGGGAATACTACGTCAACGACGCCGGCCGACAGATGGACATCCTGGGCACCAGCGTCTGGCTGCGCTACCTGGAACGCTGCGGGGTGAAGTTCCACTTCCCCACCAACGCCTACCGGGGCGAATACGTGCGGGACATCGCCGACACCCTGTTCCAGGAACACGGCCAGGACTATGCCGTCACCACCGAGGCCCTGATGGACGGCCTGCCGGCGGACGAACCGGACGGCGGCGACAAGGAAGAATACATCGACGCGGTCATCCAGCGGGCCAAGGCGCTGCTGGGCGACAACCGCTACCGCTACGTCTTCGAACTGGGCCTCAACGTCATCCTGGATGACATCCGTGACGACCTGGCGGAATTCGGCGTCACCTACGAGACCTGGTACTCGGAGCGCTCCCTCACCGACAAGGGGTCCGTCAACAAGGCCCTGGAACAGTTACGGGACAAGGGCGCCCTGTATGAAAAGGACGGCGCCCTGTGGTTCCGTTCCACCGAATACGGCGACGAGAAGGATCGCGTGGTTCAGCGGGACAACGGCCAGACCACCTACTTTGCCTCAGACATCGCCTACCACATGGACAAGTTCGACCGGGGCTATGACCGGGTGATCGATGTCTGGGGCGCCGATCATCACGGCTATGTGCCGCGGGTGAAGGCGGCACTCCATGCCATGGGCCGGGACGATGCCCGTCTGGACGTGCTGCTGGTACAGTTCGCCATCCTCTACCGGGGCGGCGAGAGGGTGCAGATGTCCACCCGCTCCGGCAGTTTCGTCACCCTGCGGGAACTGCGCGAGGAAGTGGGCAACGACGCCGCCCGGTTCTTCTATGTCATGCGCCGCTGCGAACAGCACCTGGACTTCGACCTGGATCTGGCCAAGTCCCAGTCCGCCGACAACCCGGTCTACTACATCCAGTATGCCCATGCCCGGGTGTGCAGCGTGCTGCGACAGATGCAGGCCAAGGGTCTGACTCATGACCCGGCCAACGGCCACGCCCACCTGGACCGTCTGACGGAGGATCATGAATCCGCCCTGCTCGGCAGCCTGGCCCACTTCCCCGAACTGGTGGAAGCGGCCGCCCTGGCGGAAGAACCCCATCAGGTGGCCAACTACCTGCGGGATCTGGCCAATGACTTCCACACCTACTACAACGCACACCAGTTCCTGGTGGACGATGCCGATCTGCGGGATGCCCGCCTCAACCTGATCCTGGCCGTGCGTCAGGTACTGGCCAACGGTCTCACGCTGTTGGGCGTTTCCGCGCCCGAGGAGATGTAATGGCCCGCGGCTCCCGGCGCCAGGCCAGCCGCCGCCGACAGGCGGAAGAAAGAGCCCCCCTGCCCGGCTGGGTCTGGGGCGCGGCCGGTCTGGCGGTGGGCCTGTTCGCTGCCGCGGTGGTCTATCTACAGACCCAGCGCGACGCACCGACCACCACGACGACGGTGGCGGCACCCCAGATCCAGCAACAGCCCGTCCAGCAGCCGCAACCCGCCCGCCCGGCCCAGGCACCCGCCCAGAAGCCGGCGGAAGAGGCGCCCAGGCCCCGGTTCGATTTCTATACCCTGCTGCCGGAACTGGAAGTGGTGGTCCCGGAACCTCAGGTTCAGCCCCGCACCGCCCCCGGCGGCCCGCCACCGGCGCCGGCGCCGGTACAACAGCCCGGCCGTTATCTGCTGCAGGCCGGTTCCTTCCGCTCCCATCAGGAAGCGGACCGCCTGCGCGCCAGCCTGGCCCTGATGGGGGTGGAGGCCCGCATCCAGCCCGTGACGGTGAACGGGGATACCTGGCACCGGGTACAGGTGGGACCGTTCACGGAACTGGACAACCTGAACCGGATGCGCGAGCGACTGCACGCCAACCAGGTCCAGACCATCATGGTGCGGGTGCCTGACGCCTGACGGCGTCAGTGCTCCATACCGACACGTCCCCATGTCTCACCCGGACCCCGATCATCTCGCCGCACGCATCCCCCTTTGCCTGACACGGGACCATGACGCCCTTCGCAAGGATCTGGACCGCGCCCGCCGCCGGCTCCGGGCCGGCAAACCCGCCGACCGTCTCCTGGAACGCCTGACCGGCCGGATTGAAGCCTCGGTCCTGGCCCGTGAACAACGCCGCCAGGCCCTGCCCTCGCCGAACTTCCCCGACGATCTGCCCGTCAGCGCCCATCGGGAGGAGATCGCTCGTCTGATCCAGGCCCATCAGGTGGTGGTGATCTGCGGCGAGACCGGCTCGGGCAAGACCACCCAGCTGCCCAAGATCTGCCTGTCCCTGGGCCGGGGGACCGATGGCCTCATCGGCCACACCCAGCCCCGGCGCATCGCCGCCCGCTCGGTGGCGAGCCGCATTGCCGAGGAACTGAACAGCCCCCTGGGGGAGCAGGTGGGCTTCAAGGTGCGCTTCTCCGATCATGTCGGCCCCCGCACCCTGGTCAAGCTCATGACCGACGGCATCCTGCTGGCGGAACTGCGCTCGGACCCGCTACTGAGCGCCTACGACACCCTCATTATCGACGAGGCCCACGAGCGCAGCCTGAACATCGACTTCCTGCTGGGCTATCTCAAGCGTCTGCTACCCCGGCGGCCGGACCTCAAGCTCCTCATCACCTCCGCCACCCTGGACCCGGAACGCATCGCCCGCCACTTTGCCGATGCCCCCGTCTACGAAGTCCCCGGCCGCACCTACCCGGTGGAGATCCGCTACCGCCCGGTCACCGGCGAGGATGACGCCGACACCGAACGGGATCTGAATGAGGCCCTGCTGGCGGCGGTGGATGAACTGGCCCAGGCCGGTCCCGGCGACATCCTGGTGTTCCTGCCCGGAGAACGGGAGATCCGCGAAGCCGCCGAGGCCCTGCGCAAGCACCATCCCCGGCATACGGAGATCCTGCCCCTCTACGCCCGGCTGTCGGCGGCGGAACAGAACCAGGTCTTTGCCCCCCACACCGGCCGTCGGGTGGTGCTGGCCACCAACGTGGCCGAGACCGCCCTCACTGTACCGGGCATCCGCTATGTGATCGATTCGGGGCTGGTGCGCATCGCCCGCTATGCCTGGCGCTCCCGCATCCAGCGCCTGTCCCTGGAGCCGGTCTCCCAGGCCTCCGCCAACCAGCGGGCGGGGCGCTGCGGGCGCCTGGGGCCGGGGATCTGCATCCGCCTCTACGGCGAGGAGGAGTTCCAGCTTCGCCCGGCGTACACCGACCCGGAGATCCTGCGCTCCAACCTGGCCTCGGTGATCCTGCAGATGGCCCACCTGAACCTGGGCGATCCGGAGGATTTTCCCTTCGTGGAGCCGCCGGACGCCCGTCTGATCCGGGACGGCTTCAAGCTGCTGCAGACCCTGCGGGCAGTGGACGATGCCCACGGCATCACCGCCACGGGCCGGCAACTGGCCCGGCTGCCGGTGGACCCGACCCTGGGGGCCATGCTGCTGGCAGCGGCCCGGGAGCAGGCCCTGGCGGAAGTGACCCTGATCGTGGCCTTTCTGGCCCTCCAGGACCCGCGGGAACGCCCCGCCGAGAAACGTCAGGCCGCCGACGAGGCTCACGCCCGATTCCGGGAACCGGGATCGGACTTCCTGGGTTACCTGAAGCTGTGGGCCGCCTGGCGGGAACAGTCCCGCCATCTGTCCAAGGCCAAGCTGCGGGCCTGGTGCCGGGAGCATTTTTTGTCCTTCATCCGCATGCGGGAATGGCAGGACCTGCACGGCCAGTTGCGCCAGAGCCTGCGGGAGATGGACCTGAAGGAGAACCAGGAACCGGCCGATCCGGCGGCCATCCACCGGGCCCTGCTCACCGGGCTGGTGACCCAGGTCGGGGTGAAGACGGAAAAGCACGACTATCTGGGCGCCCGCAACCGGCGGTTTCACATCCACCCTGCTTCCGGGCTGTTCAAGGGGGCTCCAGCCTGGATCATGGCTGCCGAGATCGCCGAGACCACCCGGGTCTATGCCCGGGAATGCGCCGCCATCCGTCCGGAGTGGCTGGAAACGGTGGCGGGTCACCTGCTCAAGCACCACTACTACGAACCGCATTTTGAACCGCGCCAGGGCACGGTGGCGGCCTGGGACCGGGTGACTCTGTTCGGTCTGATCGTCAACCCCAAGCGCAAGGTAAACTACGGTCGGGTGGACCCGGCGGATGCCCGTCGGGTGTTCATTCGCGAGGGCCTGGTGGCGGGTCGGCTGCGTAGCCGTGCCCCTGCCCTGGCCCACAACCAGGCCCTGATCCGGGAGATCGAGGACCTGGAAGCCCGCGGGCGGCGCCGGGATCTGCTGGCGGACGAGCAGGTGCTCTATGATTTTTACGATGGCCGTCTGCCGGCCGAGGTCCATGACGGCGCGGGCTTTGAACGCTGGCGCAAGCAGGCGGAGCGGGATGATCCTTCCCTGCTGCGTCTGGACCGGGACACCCTGCTGCAGCGCGAGGCCCCGGACCTGGGCGGGGAGCGCTTCCCGGACGTGCTGGAGAGCGGTGGCCTGCGGCTGCCCCTGAGCTACCGTTTTGAACCGGGCCACGAGGCGGACGGCGTCACCCTCACCCTGCCCCTGGCGGCCCTCAATGCCCTGGACCCTGATCGGGGGGACTGGCTGGTGCCGGGTCTGCTGGAGGAAAAGCTTGCCGCCCTGATCAAGACCCTGCCCAAATCCCTGCGCCGCCATTTCGTGCCGGCCCCGGAGTTCGCCCGGGCGGCCCTGGCCCGGCTGGGAGAGCCCGAGGGCGGGTTGATCCCGGCCCTGACCCGGGCCTTGCGCCAGATCACCGGCACCGACGTCCCTCTGGACCAATGGCAGCCCGAGCGCCTGGAACCCCATCTGCAACTGCGCTACCAGGTGGTGGACGCCCAGGGCAAGACCCTGGTGACCGGCCGGGATCTGCAGGCCCTCAAGGACAGCTTGTCCGGACGGGCGGTGGAGAGCTTCGAGGCTCACCGGCCCGAGGACATGGAACGGGACGGTCTGACCGACTGGGATTTCGGCCCCCTGACGGAGTACGTGGAATTCCGTCAGCACGGCGCCACCCTGCGGGGCTATCCAGCCCTGGAGGACCGGGGCGACAGCGTGGCCCTGATCCTGGCGGACAGTCCGGCCCGGGCCGGACAGATCCATCGTGCCGGCCTGCGACGGCTGTTCATGCTGGGGGCAAGGGAGCCGGTGAAGTACCTGTACCGGAACCTGCCGGACATCCAGCGCCTGTGCCTGCAGTACAACCCCGTGGATCGCTGCGAGGCCCTCAAGGATGACCTGGTGTTTGCGGCGGTGGAGCGGGTATTCATGGCCGAGCCCTGGCCCGTGGACGCGGAAGGGTTTCGGCAGCGCCTGGAGGCGGGCCGGGGCGAACTGGTGGCGACGGCCAATGCCCTGTGCGCCCTGGCGGGGGAGATCCTGACCGCCTACCAGCGCATCCGCGCCCGCCTCAAGGGCGCCCTGCCCCTGTCCTGGGTGGAGGCGGCGGGAGACATCCGGGACCAGTTGGAACACCTGATCCATCCCCACTGCCTGCTGGAAACGCCGCCGGACCGGCTGGCCCAGTATCCCCGTTATCTGGCGGCCATCGAGCGGCGCATGGAACGGCTGGACCATGCGCCGGACAAGGACCGGCGCGCCCGGGTGGACGTGGAACCCCTGTGGGAGGACTGCAAGGCCCGCCGGGCGGCCGGACGCACCGGCGGCGAGTGGTCGCGCTACCGCTGGCTGATCGAGGAATTGCGGGTGTCCCTGTTTGCCCAGGAACTGGGGACGGTGGAGAAGGTGTCGGTGAAGCGGCTGGAGGACCTGCGCAAGAGCCTGGATCGGGCGTGAAGGACGGCGGGGAGCGCAGAACGAAAACCGGGTGACCGGGTCAATGGGTATATCACCCGAACCCTGCCCCGCCATGCCCCACACAGCCCACCACCTGCACAACCGCCTGCAATCCCTCGCCCTGGTGGGGGCCATGGTGCTGTTGCTGGGGAGCATCGCCTGGCTCATCGGCGGCCCGGTTCACAGTACCGGGGTGGTGACCGCGGTGGTGGTGCTCTATTTCCTCAACCCCATGGCCTCGCCCGGCCTGGTGATGCGCATGTACCAGGGTTACCGGCTTGATCCCCGGTACGCCCCGGTGCTGCTGGAGATCATGGACCAGCTCGCCGACCGCGCCGGCCTGCCCCGGACCCCCACCCTGCACTATGTCCCCACCCAGGTGATGAATGCCTTCGCCGTGGGAGACCACCGGCAGGCCGCCGTGGCCGTCTCCGACGGCCTTCTGCGGCGCCTGAGCCTGCGCGAGCTAACCGCCGTACTGGCCCACGAAATCAGCCATGTGGCCCACAATGACCTGCGCACCATGACCTTTGCCGATCTGTCCTCCCGGCTCACGGTCCTTTTGTCCCTGTTCGGCCAGGTCCTGCTGATCATCAATCTGCCCTTGCTGATCATGGGCCATGCCACCATTCACTGGGGCGCCATCCTGCTGCTGATCTTCGCCCCCAGCCTGACCACCCTGTTCCAGCTGGCACTCTCCCGTAGCCGGGAATATGAGGCGGACCTGGGCGCGGCCCGCCTCACCGGCGATCCGGTCGGTCTGGCCATGGCCCTGGACAAGCTGGAACGGGTGCAGGGCGGCCTGCTGGAACAGGTGCTGCTGCCGGGCCGCCGTGCCCCGGAACCCTCCTGGCTGCGCACCCATCCCGCCACCCGTGATCGGATCGACCGCCTTCGGCAACTGGACCAGGCGCTGCCCCATGGCCCCCTGCCCCTGCCGGCCGTGGCCTATGACCCGCGCCCGATCCTGGAGCAGATTCCGGCCAGACCCCGCTGGCTCATTGGCAGGTCGTGGTTTTGATGCAGTGCAGCTTTCTGGAGTAATCTCTTGACTTCCTGCATTGCGGACGCATCGCGAGAGATCCCATGGACACACTGCTCATCATCAAGACCGGTACCAAGATCGACTCTCTTCAGGACTTTCCCGGGGATTACGAAGACTGGATCGCCGCCGGCATGGACTGGCCCCAAACCCAGACAAAGGTGGTGGATGTCCAGGCCGGTGATCCGCTGCCGGCACCGGGGGACGTTGTCGGCGTGGTCATTACCGGCTCCGGATCCATGGTCACGGAGGAGGCCCCCTGGATCCAGCAGACCGCCGACTGGCTGGCGCACGCGGTATCGGCCGGTGTGCCGATCCTGGGGATCTGCTTCGGCCACCAGATCCTGGCCCACGCCCTGGGCGGCCGGGTGGACTGGAATCCCCGGGGGATCGAGGTGGGCACGGTGGAGGTCCGGCTCCACGGCGAGGCCGCCGAAGACCCCCTGTTCTCGGTGCTGCCGGGCCGGTTCTACGGCCAGGTCAGCCACAGCCAGTCGGTGGTGGCGTTGCCGCCCGGGGCGATGGCCCTGGGCGAGAGCGACATGGAGGCCCACCAGGGGTTCGTGGTGAACGGGTGCGCCTGGGGGGTGCAGTTTCATCCGGAGTTCGATGAACGCATCACCCCCCACTACGTCATGTACTACCGGGACCAGCTGGCGGAACAGGGGCGGCAGATCGACGGCCTGCTGGCCAACATCCGGCCGACCCCGGAGAGCAGCCGGGTACTGCGGCGGTTCGGGGAGTGGCTCAAGACCCCGCGCTGACCGGATTTCCCTCCCGTTTCCAGCGCCGCCAGAGCCCCTTCTCCAGTTCCACCAGCAGCAGTACGAACACACCGTAGCCCAGGATCAGGCCCCAGTGCTGCAATGACAGCGGCGCGCTCTGGAACAGCAGGTTCATCCACGGTGTGTAGACGAACAGGAGCTGGACCATCCACATCGCCCCGATCCCCCACCAGATCCAGGGATTGGAGAACGGATGGGTGCGAAACACGCTGCGGGAGAGGGAACGGCAGTTGAGCAGGAAGAAGCTCTGCACCACCACGAACAGGCTCACCGCCAGGGTGCGGGCCTCCTCCAGGCTCGCACCCTGGCCCAGTGACCACTGGAACAGACCGAAGGCCCCCACCAGCAGCAAGGCACTGACCGAGAAGATGCGGCCGATGATTTCGCCGCTGAGGATCGGCGCATCGGGCCGACGGGGCGCCCGGGCCATGATCCCCGGCTCCCGGGGTTCGAAGGCCAGCATCAGGCCCAGGAACACCGCCGTGGTCATGTTCAGCCACAGGGCCTGCACCGGCAGCACCGGCAGGGTCAGGCCCAGCAGGATGGCCACCATGATCACCAGCCCTTGCCCCAGGTTGGTGGGCAGGACCCAGGTGATGAACTTGATCAGGTTGTCGAAGACGTTGCGCCCCTCCTCCACCGCCGCCTCGATGGCGCTGAAATTGTCGTCCGCCAGCACCATGTCCGAGGCATCCCGGGACACTTCCGTGCCGTTGATCCCCATGGCGATGCCGATGTCGGCCCGCTTGAGGGCGGGGGCATCGTTGACCCCGTCACCGGTCATGGCCACCACATGGCCCCGGGCCTGCAGGGCCTCCACCAGCCGCAGCTTCTGCTCCGGCGCCACCCGAGCAAAGACCGAGACCTGGTCGGCGGCCTTGCTCAATTCATCCGGCGACAACTCCGCCAACTGGCGCCCGGTCAATGCCCGTCGCTGATCCTTGTCTTCATCCCGGATGATGCCGATGCGTTCGGCAATGGCGCGGGCGGTGAGGACATGGTCGCCTGTGATCATCTTCACCCGGATGCCGGCCTTGCGGCACAGGGCCACGGAATGGATCACTTCCTCCCTGGGCGGATCGATCATGGCCTGCAGGCCCAGGAAGATCAGCCGATCCTCGTCCTTGTCGGGATCGGGGATGTCCAGACGGCTCGTCTCCGTCTCACGCATGGCAAAGGCCAGCACCCGCAAACCCTGGGCCGCCAATGCCTCCGCTTGCGCCTGTAGGCGTTCCCGATCGATCGGCACCCGATCGCCCTCGGCGTTCATGGCCCGGTCGCAATGGGCGATCACCCGCTCCGCCGACCCCTTCATGTAGACCCGGTGGCCCTCATCGTGGCGATGGAGCGTCGCCATGTACTGACGGTCCGACTCGAAGGGAATGGCATCGACCCGATGCAGCCGGCGGCGCATGTCGTGACGGTCGAACCCGGCCTTGAGGGCGCTGGCGATCAGTGCCCCTTCGGTGGGATCGCCGTGGACGCTCCAGCGACCGTCCCGTTCCACCAGCTCACTGTCATTGCTCAGCAGGCCGGCCAGCAGGCAATGGTACAGGGCCTGATGGTGAGCAGCGGGAGCCTCGACCGGGCTGCCGTCCCTCAGAATCCGGCCTTCGGGATTGTAGCCGCCCCCGGTGAGTTCGAATTCCGTATCGGCGGCGATGATCCGCTGCACCGTCATCTGGTTCTCGGTCAGGGTGCCGGTCTTGTCGGAGCAGATCACGGTGGTGGACCCCAGGGTCTCCACCGCCGGCAGCTTGCGGATGATGGCGTTGCGCAGGGCCATGCGGCGTACCCCGATGGCCAGGGTGATGGTGACCACCGCCGGCAGTCCCTCCGGGATGGCGGCCACCGCCAGGGCCACGGCGGCGATGAAGGTGTCCACCCAGTCCTGGCCGTAGAGCAGGCCCACGCCGAAGGTGATGCCGGCCAGCACCAGGATCACCCAAAGCAGGATCCTGCTGAAGGCATTGATCTTGCGGGTCAACGGGGTTTCCAGGGTGACGGCGTCATTGATCATGCCGGCGATCTTGCCGGTCTCGGTACGATCGCCGGTACCGATGACCACACCCCGGCCGGTGCCGTAGGTCACCAGGGTGCCGGCAAACCCCATGTTGCCGCGATCCGCCAGCACCGTGTCCCGAGCCAGCTGTCCGGGCTGCTTGTCCACCGGCACGGACTCCCCGGTGAGGGCGGACTCGTCGATCTGCAGATCCCGGCAGGACAACAGACGCAGATCGGCCGGGACCTTGTCGCCGGAAGCCAGCAGGACGATGTCGCCGGGCACCAGATCGGCGGCGGCAATGGTGACGCGGCTACCGTCCCGGACCACGGCGGCGGATGAGGAGAGCATGCCCTTGAGGGCATTGATGGCATCCTCGGCCTTGGACTCCTGAACGAAACCGATGACAGCATTGATGAGGACGACGCCGAAGATGACCGCGGAATCGATGTATTCCCCAAGCGCCAGGGTCACGGCCGAGGCGATGAGCAGGATGTAGATCAGGGGATTGTGAAATTGCAGCAGCAGGCGCTTAAGCCAGGAGGTCTGCCGGGCCGCCGTCAGGGTGTTGGGGCCGTGGGTGGCCAGACGTTCGCGGGCCTGCTGTTCCGTGAGACCGTGCTGCTCGTGGGTGTCCAGGGTTTCGAGCACTTCGTCATGGTGCAGGTGATGCCAGAGATCCTTGAGGGGAGTTTCCATGGATTGCGTCTCGGTCGGGTGACTGTGTGCGGGCCCATCCAAAGGACGGGACAAGGTAGCGCAAGCGCGGCCTATCCGGGCGGCAGCAGCAGACCGTCCAGAATACGACGGATCATGGCGGGCGTATCCTTCAACAGATCAAAGTATTCCGGCTCCAGCAGCCACGCATAGAACAGGCCGGTGAAATAAAGTTCCAGGGTGAGCTGCCCCATTTCCGGCGTCACCCCGGGGCGCAGTCGCCCCGCCGCCTGGGCCGCCTGGAAACATTCCAGCATGACCCGGGCCGCCCGGCGCCGCCCTTCCAGTTCCGCATCCCGCCAGACCTGGTTGTCCGCCTCCCGCTCCCGACGGTGAAAGACGATGGTATACACCCGCTGCACCTGGGCATCGCCGGCCAACGTCTCCAGCGCCGTAAGACAGAGCCGTTCGATGACCTCGGCGAGGTCCGCGTCAGGCTCCCGGACGAATTCGTCCCGCAGCCGTTCCAGCGGCAGACGCACCCGGTCCAGCATGGCCCCGTAGAGGGCCGCCTTGTCGCGGAAATGCCAGTAGATGGCCCCCCGGGTCATGCCCGCCTCGCGCGCGATGGCCTCCAGGCTGGCCCGGGAAACCCCTTGTTCCAGAAAGACTTTTTCCGCCGCATCCAGCAACAGGTTTCGTGTCTGTTCGGCTTCTTCTTTGGTGCGTCGCATGGTTCCCGCGCTTGACAGTCAGCATTTCGGACCTATTATACATGCACGTCTGTATGTTTCTGTAAACACCCCCGCTCCGGAGACTCGCTCCATGTCCACCCCCTCCCGTACCCGCCGGGCCCTGCCCGCCGCCGGCCTGACCGCGACCCTGCTCGCCGCCCTCTGGCTGTCCGCCTGCGGCAGCGGCGACGAAGCCGCGGGTAACGGGTCCGGCGGCATGCCCCCGCCGCCGGTGACCCTGAGCACCCTGACCGCGGAGGATGTGAAGGTCCGTGGCGACTACGCCGGGCGGGTGCGCGGCTCACGGGAAGTGGAAGTGCGCGCCCGGGTGGACGGGATTCTGGAAGAACGGCTCTACGTGGAAGGGCAGGCCGTCGGCCAGGGCACTCCGCTGTTCCGCATCGACCCCGAGCCTTACGAGATCGCCCTGAAGATGGCCGAGGCGGAACAGGCCAACGCCCAGGCCGGGCTGAATCAGGCGCAGCGGGAATGGAACCGGATCTCCGACCTGTATCAGCGCAACGTGGTCAGTACCCGGGACCGGGATCAGGCCCTGTCGGAACTGGAACTGGCCCGCGCCCGGGTGGATCTGGCCCGTGCCTCGGTCGCCGATGCCCAGCGTAATCTGCGCTATACCACCGTGGTGGCGCCCATCGAAGGCACCACGGAACTGGAAAGCCTGCCCGAGGGGAGTCTCATCAGCCAGGGCACCCTGCTCACCTCCCTGACCCAGCATGATCCCGTCCATGTGCGTTTCTCCCTGCCGGAGCAGGATGCCGCCATCCAGCGCACCGCCCGCCAGGCCATGATGGGACGCGAAGAAGTCCAGAGCCACGAGGTCCAGTTGCTGCTGCCCGACGGCAGCCTTTATGAACACACGGGCCAGGTGGACTTCACCGACAGCAGCATCGATCCCCGCACCGGCACCGTCTCCGCCCGCGCCGTGTTTCCCAACCCGGACCGTCTGGTGGTCCCTGGTCAGTTCGTGCGGGTACGCATCATGGTGCAGGAGCTCAAGGACGTGTTCCTGATCGATCCGACCGCGGTCAGCCAGGACCGGGACGGCCCCCGAGTCTTCCTGGTGGACGATGGGGACACCGCCCACGCCCGGCACGTGCGTCTGGGACCGATGGTGGATGGCCGGCAGGTGATCCTGGACGGGCTCTCGGCCGGTGAACGCCTGGTGATCAACGGCCACGTGGGCCTGCGTGACGGCGTCAAGGTCTCTCCCGTGAACGCTCAGGGACGGGACCAGTAATGTTGCGCTTCTTCATTGATCGACCGATCTTTTCATCCGTCATCTCCATCATCATCATCGTCGCGGGGCTGGCCTCGCTGCGGGCGCTGCCCATCGAGCAGTACCCGGATGTGGTGCCGCCCCAGATCGTGGTCCAGGCCAGCTACCCCGGCGCCAGCGCCCAAGTGCTGTCGGAGTCGGTGGCGGCGCCCCTGGAGCAGGAGATCAACGGGGTGGACAACATGATCTACATGGAGTCCTCCAGTACCGACGCCGGCACCATCCAGATCACCGTGACCTTCGAGATGGGCACGGACCCGGACCAGGCCGCCATCAACGTCAACAACCGGGTTCAGGCCGCCCTGCCCCGCCTGCCCCAGCAAGTGCGCGACCAGGGGGTGCGGGTACAGGCCCGCTCCACCAACATCCTGCTGGTGACGGTGCTCAGTTCCCCGGACGGCCGTTACGACCCCATCTTCATCAGCAACTACGCCCTGCTCAACGTGCTGGACGAGTTGGTACGCCTGCCCGGCGTGGGAGATGCCTCCCTGTTCGGGGCTCAGGACTACTCCATGCGCATCTGGCTGCGGCCGGACAAGCTGGCCCAGTTCGATCTCACTCCGTCCGACGTGGCCAATGCCATCCGGCAGCAGAATGCCCAGTTCGCCGCCGGGCGCCTGGGCGCCGAACCCGCCCCGGTGGATCAGGCCTTCACCTTCACCGTGACCACCCGCGGACAGCTGGCGGACCCGGCGGAATTCGAACGCATCATCCTGCGCGCCCAACCCGACGGCAGCACCCTGCGACTGGGAGACGTGGCCCGGGCGGAACTGGGGGCGCAGAACTACGCCTTCTCCGCCACCCATAACGGCCGCCCGACGGTGCCCATGGGCATCTACCTGCAGCCCGGGGCCAACGCCCTGGATACGGCCCGGGCGGTGCGTGCCGCGCTGGGTGAGCTTTCGGAACGTTTCCCGGAAGGGCTGACCTATCACATCCCCTACGACACCACCGAGTTCGTGGAGATCTCCATCCGCGAGGTGTTCATCACCCTGTTCATTGCCGTGGGTCTGGTGATCCTGGTCACCTTCCTGTTCCTGCAGCACCTGCGCGCCACCCTGATCCCGGTGGCGGCGATCCCCGTGTCCCTGATCGGCACCTTCGCCGGCATGCAGGCACTGGGGTTTTCCGTCAACCTGCTGACCCTGTTCGGACTGGTGCTGGCCATCGGCATCGTGGTGGACAACGCCATCATCGTGATGGAAAACGTGGAACGCCTGATGGCGGAAAAGGGCCTCAAGGCCCGCGAGGCCTCGATCCAGACCATGCAGCAGGTGGCGGGCGCCGTGGTGGCCTCCACCCTGGTCCTGGTGGCGGTGTTCGCGCCGGTGGCCTTCCTCGGCGGGCTGACCGGCGAGTTGTATCGCCAGTTCGCGGTGACCATCGCGGTCTCGGTGGTGGTCTCGGGCATCGTCGCCCTCACCCTCACCCCGGCCATGTGTGCCCTGTTACTGGACAAGCAACCCCACGCGCCCAGCGCGCCGTTCCGCCTCTTCAACCGGCTGTTTGACCGCATCACCGACGCCTTCGTGGCGACGGTGGCCTTCCTGCTGCGCCGCTGGATACTGGGTGTGGTGCTGTTTGCCGGCTTCACCGGTAGTGCCGTGTGGCTGCTGGAGCGCATGCCCACGGGACTGGTGCCCCAGGAAGACCAGGGGGTTTCCCTGGTGGTGGCACAGTTGCCGCCGGTGTCGGCCCTGGGACGCACCGAACAGGTGCGGGACGCCCTGTCCGCCCAGCTCATCGGGCAGGAGGAGATCCAGGACTTCACCTCGTTTGCCGGCTTCGACATCATCGCCGGCTCCCTGCGCACCAATGCCGCCGTGGGCTTTGCCAACCTGACCGACTGGAATGATCGCCAGGGTGAAGGACAGGATGTCGCCTCCATCGCCCGCCGCGTCATGGGCATGGGCATGGGGATTCAGGAGGCCAATGTGTTTGCCTTCATCCCGCCCCCGATCATGGGCCTGTCCCTGACCGGCGGCGTGGAAGGCTACCTGCAGGTGCGGGGAGACACCAGCCCGGCGCAGATCGAGGCCCTGGCGCAGAAACTGGCGGCTCTGGGCAACGAGCGGCCGGAACTGACCAACGTGCGCAGCACCCTGACCACGGGCATCCCCCGCTACCACGCCGAGGTGGACCGGGAGAAAGCCATGGCCGCGGGCGTGCCCATCACCGAGGTCTTCGATGCCATGCGCAGCACCTTCGGTTCCCTGTATGTGAATGACTTCACCTATTCAGGACGTCTGTGGCAGGTGAACCTGCAGTCCGAAGGTGAGTTCCGCAGCCAGGCCGACGATCTGCGTCGGGTATTCGTGCGCTCCGGCAGCGGCGACATGATCCCGCTCAGTTCCCTGGTGACCCTGGAACGTACCAGCGGCGCGGACATCATCAACCGCTTCAACATCTTCCCGGCGGCCAAGATCCTGGCTGACCCGGCACCCGGCTACACCACCGGCCAGGCCAAGGAGGCCCTGGAGGCCGTGGCGGCGCAACTGAATCAGGACGCGGACACCGTGCTGGGCTGGATCGGTGAGGCCTACCAGCTGGATGCGGGGGCCGGGGCCGGCGGTGCCGCCTTCGCCCTGGGAATGCTGATGGTATTCCTGATTCTGGCGGCCCAGTACGAGCGCCTGACCCTGCCGCTGGCCGTGGCCTCGGCGGTGCCCTTCGGGGTACTGGGGGCGGTGATCGCCTCCTTTGGTCGGGGCTTCCCCAACGACATCTATTTCCAGGTGGGCTTGCTGGTGCTGATCGGTCTGGCGGCGAAGAACGCCATCCTGATCGTGGAGTTTGCGGCCCAGAACCGGCGCGAGGGAATGTCCACCACCGAGGCCGCCACGGCCGCGGCACGGCAGCGTTTCCGTGCCATCGTGATGACCGCGTTCACCTTCATCGTCGGCAGCCTGCCGCTGGTGTATGCCAGCGGTGCCGGCGCGGCCAGCCGTCAGGAGATCGGCACCGTGGTGGTGGGCGGCATGCTGGCGGCCAGTACCCTGGCCCTCCTGTTCGTGCCGCTGTTCTATAAACTGCTGGAGGACATGGCCGACTGGTGGAGGGCCCGTCGCGACCAGGCACTGCTGGAAAGCCGGTAAGTCACTGGCCTTGTACCGGCGGCATCAGACGCTGCGCTCCCTGCGCCAGCGCCTGGTGCCGCTCCGGGATCCAGGCATCCGGGCCAAGCAGGGCATCCAGCCCCAGCTGGGCCAGCCGCGCCCTGGGCTGGTCCTGCA